>DASXLG010000099.1 GCA_036496425.1 Terriglobia bacterium
GAACGTAGTTATAGGAATCTTCAGTCTTCGGCGGCGACGGCTTCATCATTAGATTGAAGATTTCAGCCATGGATGTTTTGTCGATCCGCGGCATCATGGGCTTGTGATATCCGACGGCATTGGACGCGTCATGGTTTCCTGGAACAACGTAAACTGCGCTTTTTCTGTGCATCCAATCGAACAGCGTCAGATCAGAGAGATAGTCCGATCGGAACTGAGCCCACGATGCGGCCGCGCTTTGGATAGGCCTTTCACCCGCCTCTTCGCGATTGGCGATATCGCCGCCGTCCACGAGAAAGTCGATTGGGCCGACGCGCTGACCCGATCGCAGTCCACCGTCTGCGGGGAGAGTGTCACCTGGAAGACTGTTCATTTTTGCAATCATTGCGGCATTCACAACATGCGCATCCACATTGGTCGCGCCGCGAAAAGCCGGCCGCGTCAATCCGTAGTGAGAATCGGCCGTGAAGATGAATTGAATCTGGGCAGGTAGCCCCAACTGGCCCAACGTAAGGACGGAGGCAAGTACAAGAAAAAGGAAGACGAAGACCGCTTTTCTCATGGAAGCACGCTACCGTGCTTCCATGACATCTTTATGACAAACCAGCAGTCGAACGAGCTGTCGATCTTCAGAGATTATTGCTTGAGGACGATAAGCCAACTGGCAACGATCGGGCCTTGCGGACCGCGTCCTCGCCCACGTCCGTCAGCCGGCGGTGTACCGGCCGGGGGCGCCGGAGCGCTTCCGCGTTCGGGTTGAAACAGATACACGTTGTGGGACTTCGAATCGACCGCAATCGTCTTCGCGCCCGCGAATGTCGCAACCGTGTCGACGACCGTGTATTTGTCCGCCGAATCCTGGTGGACAACCGTGACGTTGCCTTCGCCCCCATTCGGAATGTAGATCAGTTTCTTTGAGGGATCCCATCCCAAAGCGTCGACGCGGGTGCCGTTTTTGATCGTTGCGACAACTTTCCCCGTGCTTGCGTCGACCACGACAGATGTCCCATTGCAGCCCGCGAAAATGCGGTTGCTGCTTTTGTCATAAGCGATGCCGGTCGGTCCTTTGCACGGATCGAGCGGCCACGACGCGGTTGCCTTCCATGTCTTGACGTCGATCACCTGAATCGTATTCTTGCCTTCATTGTTGACGAAGATATGCCCTTTGCCGTCGGCGGCGGCGCCTTCGGGCGAGTTATCTTCGAGCTCCACGGTGGCAACCATATCGCCGGTCTTTGGATCGAGAGCGGTCAGAGTGCCGATCGGGAGGCTGTGACGCGTGAGGATCACTTTATTGTCCGGTTCATCGAACATGATGCCGTCGAGACCGGGGGCCGACCTTGATCTGTTTGATCACAGCCAGTGTCTTGAGATCGAACATCGTCACCGTGTCGTTGCCGCCGTTGGTCGTGAAACCATGGCCGGCTTTAGTGGCGATTCCGGCGCCATGCACTCCAGGCGTATCCGGGATGTCGCCAACGACTTTACCCGTCGGGCCGTCGACCACCATCATATGTGTGGCGCGCGAAACAAACACATGCCCCGTCGCCGGTTCAACGGCGACGTAGTCCGTGTTTCCATCGCCTTTGATGTCGAACTTCTCAACCTTAAATGTTTGGGCGTGCCCAATATGCGGGGAATCTTAACGGAGGACGACCGCCGTTAGGTTAAATCGAGATTAATAATCGTTTATCTCGGGCGAGTGCGGGATAAACGACTGTCAATTCCGGTTGATTTGCCACGCATCGGGTTTATCGGACGCTACATCATTCACCATACCTTCATATTTGTGTAACAGCAGCGAACCATCACTCCTTCTATCGATGTTTAACGCATCACGAAAAGGGGGATCCACATGCTGCGAGTATTGGCGACGTTTTTGTTCTGCACCTGTGTTTTCAGTGTTTCCTTGTTTGCTCAGGATCGCGCAGCCATTGATGGCATGGTGAGGGATGCCTCAGGCGCCGTTATCCCGAATGCCATAGTCGAATTGGATTCGCCGGAAACCGGCCTTCATCTCACGGCGGTGACGAGCCCGGCCTGACTCTACGAGTTGACGCCGCTGCCTGTCGGAAGTTACACGATCAAATTCACGAAAGAGGGTTTCAAACCCACCGCTATTAATAATGTTGAACTGGAGTACGGGCAGACCAGAACGTTCGACGTGAAGTTGGAAGTAGGCGCCTTGCAAGAAGGCGTCTCGGTAACCGCGACGGCGGAGAGCGTCAACCGGACGAATGCCGAAGTATCGGGAGTCATCGAATCTGCACAGATCAAGGAGATCCCGGTCAGCGGCCGCAACTGGGCCAGCCTGATGCTGCGCGCGCCCGGCGCCATCAATTACGGTGACGGCGCGCAGCGATCGATCCGTTTCTCGGGCCATTCGCTGGACGACAGCAACTTCACTTTTGACGGCGTCGACACCAGCGGAGTACAGGAACAAACGCAGAAGGCCGACACGCGTCTCAATATCGCGCTCGATGCGATCCAGGAGTTCCGCGTCAGCACGTCGAACTACACTGCAGAAAGCGGCGCCGCGGGCGGCGCACAAATCAACGTCGTTTCAAAAGCCGGGACGAACCAGTTTCACGGAGACGGTTTCTATGCCCTCCGTAACGACGCGCTCGATTCCCGGTCGCCGTTCGACGGCGCGACACTGCCTTCGTTCACGCTGAATCAGTTCGGCGCCAGCCTTGGCGGGCCAGTCGTCAAGAATAAGGCGTTCTTTTACCTGAACTACGAAGGTCTCCGGCAAAGCCTGGGAGAAACACTGACGAACTTCGTGCCGAACGCGGCGTTCCGCGCTCAGGTTCTCGCAACATCTCCGGCCCTTGCGTCCATCTTGAAAGCCTATCCCATGGGGCAGACTCCCATCCCCAACAGCGTTACGGACCAGATCACTGAAGTGACGACGGACCCGGTACGCTGCCCGCAGCCACCGCTGTCGCCGGCGGCAATCTCGGCGTGCCGTTCACCATCCTGCCTGGATTGCCCACGGGGCTCGCGAGCGGCGTGGACCAAAACGGCAACCCTGCCGCGGTCTCTTTTCCCTTTGGGATCTGGTTCGCCAACGCCAAGACACTCTACGTTGCTGACGAGGGCGACGGCACGCTGGTTTCCCCTGCAGTCAACGGAAACGTGGCAGATGCGGCGACTCTTGCAACTGCCGGCTTGCAAAAATGGGTTTTCAATTCGATGACGAACAGCTGGCAGAAGGTTTACACGCTTCAGGGCGGCTTGAACCTTGGCGTTCCGTACAGCGTCCCGAACGGGCCGAACGGCGAAGTCTACCCCGCAGCGCTCAACCCCGCTACAGATGGTCTGCGCAACATTACAGGCCAGGTCAATTCCGATGGCACAGTGAGCATCTGGGCGGTCACTTCAACGGTCAGCACGAACGGAGATACGGGCGCGGATCCAAACCGGCTCGTAATGATCACGGACAACCTCGGCAACACCAATCCCGGCACCGCAGCCGGCGAAACATTCAAGACCTTGCGGAGCGCGGCATTCGGTGAAGTGTTGCGCGGAGTCAGTTTCACGCCTGGAACCGTCAAGACGGCATCCGCCAATGTCCAGGGTAATATGACGATCGGCGAAGGACAGGTTGTAAACCTGAGTCACGGGACAATCACCGGCAATGTAAAAGTGGACGGCGGAACGTTGATTCTCGGCAATGACGCTCAGGTGGGCGGCAATGTCCAGGTTTCCAGCGGGACTCTTCTGGGGTCAAACAGCAGCATCGGCGGAAACCTGCAGCTGAATGGAGGCGGCGCCTTCACGATAGGACCGGGAATGGCAATCCGGGGAAATCTCCAGGTCCAGAATCTGCCGGCTTCCGATGAGCCTGGCTCGGTGTGCGGCGCCAGCATCGCCGGCAACCTGCAGTTCCAAAACAACAACCTGCCCGTGTCCATCGGTTCCCCGTCCGGATGCGCCGGCAATATCATCGGAGGGAATTTGCAGGTCAATAACAACTCCGTTTCCGTCGATGTGTTCGGAAACGCCGTAAACGGAAACCTGCAGTGTCAGCAGAATCAGGCCATCAGCGGAGGAAGTAATACGGCCAGGATGAAACAAGGGCAGTGCAGCTCGTTCTGAGATAAGGGGTCTATTGCACCATTGCATCATTCGGAGGTTCTGTATTTCTAAATTTAAAATGCAGCAACTTCGCATGCTGCAATGGTGCAATACGCGACAAAGAGATTTGACATTCGAGTTAGGTATCTCTAGAATCCTCATTCCGCTTTCCCTGCTCAAAACGCGCCCTGGAATGCAAACTGAAGAGGGCCACTACGAAGGAGTCCATATGAAGAGTCTCCGTTTCTTTGTGCCGGTTCTAGCCGCTGTTCTTCTTGTTGCCGCTCCCGCCCTGGACGCGCAGAAGACCTGGTACGCAAACGTCGGAGCGGAGACTAAAGACCAGGGCGTGCAAGCGGACGGTTTTTTTCCGAATGAGTTGTGGATTTTCGCCGGCGACAGCATTCAATGGACGTTTGCGCCGAAGAATGAGATCCACACGGTCACGTTCCTGATGCCCAATCAAGTGCGCCCCCTGGCGACGCCTCCGGTTGGCCCTCCGGCAGGCACACCGGTAGTCGGACTGCCTCTCGCCTGCGGACCGTATACGACTCCCCAGAGTTATACGGGCTCGAACTGCGTCTCCACCAATCCGGTTAGCGGTGGGACGACTTTCACCGTGACGTTCCCCAATCCGGGCAATTTCAAACTCGTCTGTCTGGTGCACACGGACATGAATGGAACGGTTCACGTTCTGGCGAACAACAATCAGAACGCGGCTTTGCTCCAAACCCAGAAGTTCTACGATGACCAGGCGCGTGACCAGTCCAATGATCTGCTTAAGGACCAGGACGATCAGCACGAGCTTAAGGATGTACCCGGGAATCAGGTGGCCGCGGGTATCGGTGAGATTGTCGGAACCGGCGGAGGCACGCAATACCGTGCGGTGGTGCGCTTCCTGCAGCCAACCATCACCATCCACAAGGGTGAGTCTGTGACCTGGACCAACCTGGATCCGACCGAGCCTCACACCGTCACGTTTGGAGCGGAGCCCAACGGTTTCAACCCTACAGTACCTGTCGATCTGGGTAGCCCGTTAGGTGATGGGACGCTCACTGGAGTGATCACATCGACCGGTGATTTTCTAAATTCCGGATTCCTGCAGACCCAGGCTCCGGATCGCCCGGCGCCCGGACTGGGCACGCCGCCAACGGGTGATATCCAGTTGCCTCCGGGCCAAACCCGCATCACCATCACATTTAACAAACCGGGGACGTACCAGTATCATTGCGCTCTTCATGATGTGGACGGCATGGTCGGCAAAGTGATTGTTACCCCTTAATCCTCCATGCGGCAGACGACCCTGCGAATTGTAAGCGGCATGTCCGCCGCTCTGGTGTTTCTCGCCGGGTTGATTCCCTGCGCGTCGGCTCAGGCGTCCCGTAAGCCTGAGCCGATCGGCT
>DASXLG010000100.1 GCA_036496425.1 Terriglobia bacterium
GAGCCGTTGACAGTACTCCAATAGTTCGATGTGAAATCTGCCCGGGGTCTCGAGGTGTTTGCGAAATGCATCGGTCGTGGTGACAAATGCATGGCCGGGAACCATTACGACACCACGATACGGAGACGTTTCACTAAGCACCGCGGCCGCGCCGGCCAGGCCTTCTGCGCCGACAGTCCAGACTTCGATACTGCCGCCCGCACCCGTTTCGGCCCAGAAAGAGACTACCGCGTCTTCGGGAAAGTATAGGGAGTGGACGGGCTTGCCCGGCTCGTAGAGAACTGTGTCCCGCGCCAGTTCCAGGCGGTCGAATGTCCTGAGGACTTTTCTCGAGCCGCTGGAGTAGAGGGCGCGCATCACTTGATTTCGCGGACCTTCCAACGCCTTTGCCACGAAACAAATAAGTGCAGACGGATTGCCAAAAGTCTATTGGACTGTGAGCTGGCGCACGCCGTCTTTCAGAATGTTGTAGCACTCGCAGCACATCTCTCTGAGGCCGTCCGGCTCCAGAATCGTGATCTGCCCACGGGACATCCGGATCAATCCCGCTTTTTGAAGAAGACCGGCGACGCCGGTCACACTGGCCCGGCGTGTGCCTAACAGACGGGCGATGGTTTCGTGTGTCACGCGCAGCGTGTCCGTTCGCGCCGCGTCCCGCGCGAACATCAGCCACCGGCAGACACGCTCTTGTAAAGGATGATAGCAATTGCAGAGACTCGACTGCGTCACCTGTATCAGAAAAGTATTGGTGTATTTCAGGAGAAGATTTTGAAAAGCTTTATTGTGGCTGCATTCCTCGCCGTTAATGCGGCCGCATTTCATCCTGAATGCGGCGCCCGGCGTCTGGACAACCGCGCGGTAGGGAGTCACTCCGCCGAGGAGCGCCGGAACTCCGACCATTCCGTCACGTCCGATCAAGCCAACTTCAACCGTGCTGCCGTCCGGACCCAGTGACAGGATGGATACGAGAGCACTTTCGGGAAAGTACACATATTCAACCTTTTCATCGGGTTCATAAAGAACCGCCCCCGCGTGAAGCGCTACGGCTTCGAGCGGCGGAAGCGCTTTCCGGTCCGGCAGCAAGTTCAAGAGTGTGTTCTGCGGTTCATTTAGAGTCGGAGCTTCAATCATCGAAAGTTTCCTTTCTTGAACTCGATCGGAACCCGGGCGGCCCATCGTTAGTCAGTGCATGCCCGGTACCTTCGAGACCTCCAGGTCTAATAATTATTCGCCCTTATGCATCAGCGGTCGTGCAGCCCCAATGGCGGTATATTTCTGTGGAAAAGTTCCCATGCACGGGCAGAAATCCGCATTCGCGGGAAATCAAAGGGTTTTGTCCTGGTACGGCAGCGTACGGGGAGCCGGCAAAAAGAGCGCAGCGCGCGGTCCCGTACAGATTATCTTAGGATTTTGTTTTATAGTTTTGCTTCACGTTCATCCTGAGGAGCCAAATTGCGAATACTGCTGGTTGACGATACGGAAGACGTACGGGAGACCGTTGGCGCAATGGCGAAATCGCTCGGACACGACGTCATCGCGGTCGACAACGCCATCATTGCGGTTAAGCTCGCCGCCGCCGATCCGCCGGACCTTGTGCTGATGGATCTATTCATGCCGGAGGTCGACGGCGCACAAGCCGCCGCAGCGCTCCACAGCATCTCTCCCCTGCGTCACCTGCGGATCGTTCTGATTACTGCTTTTCCCGAGAAACTGTCTCCTCATGTTCGCGAGGGCTCCTGGGATGGTCTCCTGATCAAACCATTCAACCTTCACGACCTCGAACGTGTCCTAAAGCGCTTCGACGGCGGGGCTAGCGGTCCTTAGCCGCAGATCCTCTATTCACACCTCAAAGCCGCCATTGGATCGACGCGGATGGCGCGGCGCGCCGGAATATAGCAGGCCAGCAGCGTCAAACCGAAGAGCAACGAGGCCATCGAGACATAGGTGAGCGCATCGGTCGGACTGACTGCGAAAAGCAATGTCGACAGGATTCGAGTCAGAGCGGCTGCGCCGAGCAGACCGGCAGCGACGCCGATGGCGGCCAGTTTTCCGCCTTCCCGAAGAACACCAAGAACAATATCGCGAGGCGGGGCGCCGAGCGCCATGCGAAGGCCGATCTCGTCGATGCGCTGGCTGACAGAATACGAAATCACTCCATAGATGCCGATAACAGACAGCAGCAGAGCGATGAAGCCGAACGCACCCAGTACGATAAGCGAAAAGCGCCGCGGGGCCAGGGTCGCCGCGATGGCGTCGGTCATGAGTTCTTCGCTATGAAGCGGGCTGTTGCTGTCAAAAGCAGCGAGCTCGCGCCGAAGTAATGGCAGGAGCGTGGCCGGCGCGGTCTTCGTCCGAATAAGGCAGGCTACCGCGGGAGCGAACAGCGGAATGACGTCATCCGGCATCTGCGCGACCGGAAAATAATATTCCATGCGCAGCTTGGCCGATGCGTCCGCATCGAGTCCGGCATGCTTCACATGTTCCGCGACGCCGACGATTTCGATGGGCTTGGGTTCTTTTTCCAACGTTATGAAGATGTGTTTACCGATCGGGTTCTGGCCCGGAAACACCGTATGTGCCAGTTCCTCGTCGATGACCGTGACCGGCGTGCTCTTTTCCGTGTCCTGCGCAGTAAAACCCCTCCCCCGCAGCACTCTTATCCCCATTGTCTTAAAGTGATCGGCCCCGACGGCATAAAAGCGTGCGATGTGCATATCTCCCTGCCGCGCAGCTTTCGGTTCGTTTTCGGAACGAAAAGCGATGCTCGTACCGTTGCTGCTCAGGAAGGGAAGACCTCCGATCTGAATGCTCACGGACTGCACGCCCGGTACTGCCGCCAGCCTCTCCTGAAGCTCGCGAAACGCCGCCCTGGCTTTTTCCGGAGTCGACGCCCGTTCCTTTGAAATGCCTGTGTAGAACGTCAGCAGGCCGTCTGGATTCAATCCGGGATTCACATTCCAGACCTTCTCCAGGCTGCGGATCATCAAGCCGGCGCCAACCAGAAGCACCAGCGTCAGTGCGATTTCAGCAACAATCAATACCCGTTGCGAACGATGCCTGCCTTTGACCGTGCCGCGCCCGCTTTGCTTCAATGTTTCATGAAGGCCGAATTCCACGGCCTTAAGGGCCGGGAGGAAACCGAACAACACACCCGCTGCAGCCGATACGGCGAAAGTGAAGAGCAACACGCGATTGTTCAATTGAACGTTGGAAAGCGAGGGCAGGGCCGCGGGCAAGACCGCAATTGCGGCTTGCGTTGCCCATGAAGCAAAGGCGACGCCGATGATTCCGCCAGCGATCGACAGAAGCATGCTTTCAGTCAGCAACTGACGGATGATGCGGCTCCTGCCTGCGCCCAGAGCCATCCGAATTCCAAATTCTTCCGAGCGTTTCATCGACCGGGCCAGCGCAAGATTCGCAACATTCGTGCAGGCGATGAGCAGCACGAAACCTACTGCTGCAGCCAATGCCAGAAGCGCCGGCCGCACTGAACCGACGACCTCATCGAGGAACGGGAAGATCTCGGCATACTCGCCGGCCACCTCGTCCGGATATTGCTCAGCGAGGCTGCTCATAATTGTGTCCATCTCGGCGCGAGCTTGCGCCAGCGTCACGCCGGGCTTGAGCCGTCCGATGCCCAGTGTGCCGTTTCCTACGCCGTGACTATAGAAGTTGAAGGTCTCGTACTGACCGATGGGCGTGAAGACGTCGTTGAAGAACGAGTTGAATGCCCGCTCCATTCGAATGGCGGACGGTACGACGCCGATGATCGTGTAATTCAAGCCATTCAAAGTGAGCGTCTGTCCCAGAACGTTCTTATCGGCGGCGAACCGCCGCTTCCAGAAATCTTCCCCGAGCATAACCACCTGCTGTGCGCCTCGCTGGTCCTCTTTGGATGTGAAGTTTCGTCCAATCAGCGGCTGGATTCCCAGAACCGGCAGAAAGTTCTGAGAGACCATCATGCCGATCAACTGTTCCGCATCGCCACGGCCGGTGAGCGTGAACCCGCTATCGCGCATGCCGGCGATGCTTTCGAAGCTCCGGGCCTGGCGGCGCCAATCCAGAAAATTCAGGTAAGGAACGGAGTTTCTATCCGTGCCGGCTGTCTTCTGATACATGCTGACGAGCCGGTCCGCCTCGGGAAAGGGAACGGGATGCAGAAGGACGCCGTCCACGACCGTATAAATCGCGGTGTTGGCGCCGATTCCCAGCGCAAGCGTCAGCAATGCCGCACATGTGAAACCGGGCGATCGTCTCAACGTCCGGACGGCATAACGAAGGTCACCCCAGAAACTGTTCATGGCTTCGGCATAGCGAATCTGCTTCCAAAAAGACGGGAATAGCCGCAAAAGGCATACGAGGGACCACAAACAACCCAAAACGTGAGGTCATTCGTCATGTTTTGTTGCCTTTGTGTTCTGCTATGTGCCTTTTGTGGCTATTCCCTTTTCCGTTGTGACTGTCCGCTCCCGCGACCGCCCGTCCCATTACCGGACACAAGTCGATCGTCCCAATCAAAAGTCTTAAGGCCTAATTGTCTCCACAATCCACGCGCATGATCCACTGCGGCAGGATCGGCAGCAGTTGTTCGGTCGTATAAATAAAGGACCGGCTGCCGGGTAAGTACGTCACGCCTTCCTGCTGTTGCAGAAAGTTGAGCTTGATCTTCTGCTGGTGCTTGAAATCGATGCTGTATTCGACCGCATCGATGTAAGTCAGGACCAGCAGGCGGTTGCCGTCGTCGGAGAACGCCATGTCCGTGGGCTTGGCGCCGGGATCCAGCGTCGTCACCGGCGTAAGGACCTGGGTGGTGAGGTGAGGATCGGCCTTGAACAGCCGCGCAGGACTTTCTTTCACGAGAATGTAGATTGTGCCGTCGGGATGCACGGCGAGGCTTTCGGCGTCGTGCGGTCCATCGGGGTAGCGAAGCGTCATGCGCTGCCGTGCTTTGACGGTTTGTGGGAAGGTTTCGAACTCGTCGACGACGGCGATCTCAATCGATTTCCTGTTTTTATCGTTGTCGCCGATATCCCCCAGGTACAGGCACGAACTGCCACCTCCGGAACACGGGCCCAGGCTGATGGCCTCGACATCGACCGGGTCGAACCCGGCGATGTTGATCGGACGGGTATCCTTCCCCGCCATGGAGGTGATGAAGAACCGGCCCGTATCTCCTGAATCATTAATGTGATACAGGCGGCCCGGCACCTTCCTGGAGGCCGCCACGCCACTGGCTTCGTGCAAAACGGACTGCAGCGCGCCGATCCGGGCAGGTTCTTTCCATTGCGTGCATACCTGTCCATAGATCGCGCTGTCTAACAATAAGGGGAACAAACCCAGGAGAAGCGGGAACCATCGAGAAACTCCTGGATTTCGAGTCACCTTACCTATACTAAAATTATGGCAATAAATTCTGTCACCCCGGCCCATGTCTTCTATGCGGAAGTCCTGAAAATCCTCAAAGACTCAAAGTTTACCTTCATGGTCGCCGGCGGGTTTGCAGTCAATGCCTATACCGGTCTGCACCGTCCGACCAAGGACATCGACATCTTTGTTAAAGCCGGCGATTACCCCAAAATTCTGAATAAGTTCACCTCACTCGGCTTCAAAACGCAGGTCTCGGACGAACGCTGGATCGCAAAGATCTTCAAAGGGAAATTGTACGTCGATCTGATATTCGGCTCCTCAAATCTTATCGCGCCGGTGACGGACGACTGGTTCAAGGATTCGAAAACAGCAAAGTTTTTCAATCACGAAGTCCGGATACCTTCGGTCACGGATCTGATCGTTTCGAAAGTGTTCATTCAGAACCGCGACCGTTACGACGGCGCGGATGTCGCGCACCTCATATTGATGAAAAACCACGACATCAATTGGGAGCGGCTGCTTTGTTCGTTGGAACAATATTGGGAAGTGCTCTTGATCCATCTTTTGAACTTCCGTTTCGTTTACCCCTCCGAGCGCGAAAAAATTCCGATCTGGCTGCTGCGCGAACTGCTCTCGCGCCTGCAGCACCAGTTCGAACTGCCCACACCCCGGATGAAGGTGTGCCGCGGCCGAATGTTCTCCGTCGCCGACTACACCGTGGACATTGCCGGCCTGGGATTTGCAGACGTCGTCGGAGGAGAAAATGAGCGCAAAGCCGGATAGCCTGCGCGTCGCCGCAGTGGGTGATCTGCACGTTCACCAGAACTCGACCGAAAGTCTGCAACCGCTCTTTGAAAAAATCTCGCACAACGCCGACGTGCTCGCGCTGTGCGGCGATCTGACCCACCTCGGGTTGCGCCAGGAAGCGGAAAAGCTCGCGCACGATCTGCGGGCGTGCCACATACCGGTCGTTGCGGTGCTTGGAAATCACGATTACCAGAGCGGGCATGCGGAGGAAGTGAAACAGGTTCTATGCGACGCCAAAGTGAACGTGCTGGAAGAGAGTGAGACATTCGAGTTCAGAGGCGTCGGATTCGCCGGCGCAAAAGGCTTCGGCGGCGGCTTCGACAAACACATGCTCACGCCTTTTGGAGAAGATGCCATCAAGCACTTTGTCGGCGAAGCCGTCAATGAATCCCTGCGGCTCGAGGTCGCATTGAACAGCCTGCGTACCGAGAAAGTCGTCGTCGTCCTGCATTACGCGCCGATCGCGCAGACCGTCGTCGGAGAGCCCCCCGAAATCTTTCCGTTCCTCGGCTCTTCAAGACTGGCGGAAACCATCGACCATTTCGATGTCAACGCGATCTTCCATGGACACGCGCACCACGGCACCTATCAGGGAAAGACGATGAAGGGCACGCCGGTCTACAACTGCTGCCTGCAGCTGGTGCAGGGTCTCCAGCCTGAACAGCCGTTCGCATTGGTGGAAGTTTAGAAAAGGGGAAGACTCGAATCCTTCCAGCCTCCGCAAAATGCGTTTGGCTACAGGCATTCCCTCCTGTGTTATCGTCCCCTGAAATGTTTTTGAACCTTGCGCCGTTGAAGAAACATCGGGATTACCGGCTTCTCTACACCGGGCAACTGGTCTCGATGTTCGGCAGCATGATCACCTACGTTGCCGTCCCCTACCAGGTTTTCGAATTGACGCACTCCAGCCTCGCCGTCGGGTTGCTGGGAGCCGCGCAGCTCGTACCTTTGCTGATCTTTGCGCTTTGGGGCGGCGCATACGCCGATGCGATGGACCGCAGAAGACTGCTGATCGCTTCCGAAATACTCATGGCCGGCGGGTCGCTCACCTTAGCCATCAACGGAATGTTTGCCCATGCGAGTGTCGCTCTCATCTTTGTGGTGAGCGCGGCCATGTCGGCATGCAATGGCTTTCACCGTCCCGCACTCGATGCGATGACGCCGCGCCTGGTGGACCGTGAGGACTTGACGGGCGTTTCGGCTTTGAACTCGTTCCGGTCCTCAATCAGCGCGATTGGCGGACCTGCGCTCGGCGGCGTCTGCATGGCGCTTCTTGGATATCCGCTGACATACATGCTCGACGTGCTCAGCTTCCTTATTTCGCTCGTCGCGCTTGCGGCGATCCGGCGGATGCCGCCGGCGGACGGCGCTTCGCGGCCGGGAATCCGAAGTATTGTCGACGGGCTGAAGTACGCAATGAGCCGTCCCGAATTGGTTGGAACGTACGCCGTCGACATCGTCGCGATGACGTTCGCCATGCCGATGGCGCTGTTTCCGTCGATGGCCATTGCCTGGGGCGGCGCGAGCGCGGCGGGCTGGCTGTATTCCGCCATGTCGGTCGGAAGCCTGTTCACAACGCTATTCAGCGGCTGGACCACGAAGGTGACGCGCCACGGCATGGCCGTCGTCACTGCTGCCGCTACCTGGGCGCTGGCGATTATCGCGCTGGGATTCGCTTCGAGTCTGGCTGCCGCCGTGCTGTGCCTGGCAATGGCGGGAGCGGCGGATTCGGTCAGCGCGGTTTTTCGCGGAACAATCTGGAACGAAACGATTCCCGCCGACCTGCGCGGCCGTCTCGCCGGCGTCGAAATGATCAGCTACCTGAGCGGACCACTTCTCGGCAATGCTCGAGCTGGCTGGGTTGCCTCGATTTCGTCGAACGCGGTCTCGGTTGTGTCGGGAGGCGTGGTCTGCTTCGCAGGAGTCCTTCTGTGCATCCCGCTTTTGCCGGCATTCTGGAATTATCGTGCGGACCGGACACCGGCAGCCGATATAATCCCGGTCTCATGAGCAGCCGCGACGAGGCGCTTCAAACCATCAAACAACTCGCGCCGACTTTGGCGCTCGCGGATTTCACGCGTGTGGTGTTAAAGCTCGTCCGCGATCAGGTCGGCGCGGACCGCGGAACGCTTTTTGTGGTGGATCCGGCGCACAGCGAGATCCGTTCGGTTGTGGCGGACAGGGTCATCGGAGAGATTCCGCTGCCGATCGGTTTCGGGATCGCGATCGCGGGCGCGGAGACGGGCGAGATCATCGACACCTACAATCCCACTTATGACGACCGTTTCGAAGAAAAATACGAAGCGGCCCTGAAATACGACACCAAAGACATCTATTGCATGCCTGTCGTCGACGACCGGAAAACGATCGTCGGCGTCCTGGAGCTGTTGAACCGGGCGCGCCCCTTCACCAACGAAGATCACGAATTTCTGCGACAGGTCAGCCATGAAATCGCGTCTTGCTTGAGGAACAGTTTCGCTTCCCGCTAGTGTTGCCTTAGGCCTGATTCAGCCGCAGAGCGGCTGCGCAAGCCGTGAAAGCATATAAGCCAGGGTTTTGCTCCCTCCGGGAACGCCACAAACCGCAATCGCACGGTTGTATAATTATCGGGTGACCGCTCGAAAACGAAAAATACTGGTCGTCGATGACGATCCCGGGATTCGTATCTCTCTCAGCGTGTTGCTGCAAAGCTGGGGCTTCGAAGCGCTGCAGGCATCCGATGCTGCCGAGGCCACGCGCATCGTCGAGAAGCAGGAACCGGATATCGTCATCACGGATCTTGTCATGCCCGAAACTTCCGGTCTCGAGCTGCTGAAAAAGCTCAAGGCGGGAGATCCTCACCGCCCCGTGCTCCTTATCACCGCTCAAGGCAGCATCGACATTGCTGTTGAAGCGATGAAGCAGGGCGCCCGCGACTTTCTTACCAAACCGCTGACGGATCTGGCGATGCTGAAAACGCTTCTCGACGATGCCGAACGCGAGCTTGAAATGCGCCGCAAAGCCAGGCGGCTGGCGGCTCGCGCGGACGAGGAAGGCGGGCTTGGCGATTTCGTAGGCAACAGCAAAGCCATACGCGAAGTGTTTGAAATGGTCGAAAGCGTGGCCCAGCGCGATGTGTCGGTCATGATCACCGGCGAGAGCGGCACAGGTAAAGAGGTCGTCGCCCGGACGATTCACAAAATGAGCCGCCGGGAGAACAAACCTTTTGTGGCGATAAACGCAGCGGCCATTCCGGAATCGCTCATCGAGAGTGAACTCTTCGGCCACGAACGCGGCGCGTTTACCGGCGCCGTCGCGACCCGGCAAGGCGTGTTTGAACAGGCGAACGGCGGGACGCTTCTGATTGACGAAGTCGCCGAAATGCCGATGGCGCTGCAGCCCAAATTGCTTCGCGTCCTCGCGGACGGCCGCGTACGCCGCCTCGGCGGAACACATGAATTCGAATTCGATGTCCGGGTCCTTGCGGCAACCAACCGGGATCCGATGAAAGCGATCGAAGACGGAAAGCTCCGCGAGGATCTCTACTACCGGCTGAATGTTGTTCCGATCATGCTTCCTCCTCTTCGCGCCCGGCCGGACGATATCCCGCTTCTCGTCCAGCACTTCATCACCGAATTCAACGCCAAACACCGGCTGGAACTCGAAGGCGTGACCGACGAAGCCATGACGATGCTCAAGGGATACCCGTGGCCGGGAAATGTCCGCGAGCTTCGCAACGTCATCGAACGGTCGGTGGTTCTCGCGAAGAGCGATTGGATCGATGAAAAGGACCTGCCGCCCTACGTGCGGAATCCGGCGCTGCGGCCGGAGAAACTGGTCTTTTCCGTCGGTGAAACCACCGTTGCGGATGCCGAGCGCGAACTCATCCTGAAAACACTCGAAAAGGCCGGCAATAACAAAGCCGAAGCGGCGCGCCAACTCGGTGTAGACGTCAAAACGATCTACAACAAGCTGAAAGGTTACGGGATCGACGTTACGGATAAATGAAGGTATCGAGCAAGATCATCGCAGGCTTCCTGATTCTGATGCTGCTGGCGGTCGTGCTTCTCGCGAACCAGCTGGGGATCATCCACCAGATGCAGCAGGTGAATCGCGAACTCGCGGACGTGGATCTGAACGCCGCGGCGACAGCGCTTCACATTGAAAAGAATACGGACATCATCACCGATGATTCGAAAAAATACTTCGCGGTGCTCGATCCGATTTATGGCGACCAGATCGCC
The DNA here is from genome assembly GCA_036496425.1 of Terriglobia bacterium. NCBI lineage: Bacteria > Pseudomonadati > Acidobacteriota > Terriglobia > Terriglobia bacterium. Next base: position 10,398 of record DASXLG010000100.1, read on the forward strand.
GACCTCCGAAACGACGTTCTCAAAGATATCGCAACGCTGGAGAAGGCAGCTCACTCCAAAAGCGAACGTGAAGCGACAACCGAACTGCGCGAAGCGCTCGATGCCTACTGGAATGTCTTCAACCGGCTGAAAAGTCAGAACCAGGTCTCGGATACCGACGAGTTGCCTCCGGACCTGACGATCGCGATGGATCACCTGGGGGCGGAGGCCGAAGTCGCATTCGAATCCGTGAAAGGTTCGATGAAAGAGCGTGTCGCGGCTGCAGCGGAAACAGGCGCGAAGGCCGAGCGTGTTTCGCGGATTGCAGGCGCGCTTTCGCTTATCCTCGGTGCGATTGTCGCGGTGCTGTTCGTACGCTCCATCAACGATCCCCTGCGCCGGCTGACCCAGGGTACCCGGGCGATTGCGAAAGGGCAGTTCTGGCACCGGCTGCCTGCCGACGGAAACGACGAATTCAGTGAACTGGCCCGCGATTTCAATTCCATGAGCGAACGTCTGGGCGATCTCGATCGGATGAAGAAAGATTTCGTCTCGCACGTCTCGCACGATCTGAAAGCGCCGCTCGCATCGATTCGCCAGATCATGCACCTGCTGCTTCAGCAGATTCCCGGTCCGCTGAACGATCAGCAGCAGGATCTGATACGCCTCAGTTACAGCAGCGCCGAACGGCTGGCGGCCATGGTGGGGAATCTTCTCGATATCTCGCGCATGGAAGCGGGCTCGATGGAATACCAGATGTCCGCCAATGATGTCCTGCCGTTAATCCAACTGGTGACAAGCGAATTCGAAATACAGGGGCGCGAAAAACAGATCCGCCTGCGGCTTGAATGCGATGAAGCCTCGGTGTTCGCCGGCTGCGATCGGGACCGCATCGTTCAGGTGATCGGAAATCTGTACGAGAACGCCTTGAAATTTTCACCGGCCGGTTCAGAGATCCTGACGCGCGTGCAGCGCGTGAAGGGCGAGATCGTGATTTCGGTTTCCGATTCCGGCCCTGGCGTTCCCGATGCCCATAAGGAAAGAATTTTTCACAAGTTCCACCAGGTCCAACAGGGAAAGAAACTGGCGGGCCAGGGGGTGGGACTTGGATTGGCGATCTGTAAAACGATCGTCGAAGCGCACCATGGTCAGATCTGGGTCGAGGACAATCCGGATGGAGGCAGCGTCTTCTTGTTCGCCATACAACCCGCTGCCGGCGAGGAGATTCTCAAATGCAGCCAACCCGCCTGATACTCGGTCTGTGCCTGCTTTTTGCCGCGTGCCACAAACACGTTCCGGTGACGGCTCTTCCGCCGGTTGCGCCACCCGCTCCAGCGCCCGCACCGGCGGCAGCGCCGCCACCTGCAGCGGTGGCACCACCCGTGGCGGTGGCTCCTCCCGTCTCGCCATTGAATGGCGCGGATCGCGCGTTCAATGCGGGCAACTATGATGAATCCGCCCGTGCTTACGAGGACTACCTGCGCGCCAACACCGCGGGAACAGAACGCGATCAAGCCCTGTTTAAACTTGGACTAAGCTATGCATTGCGCCCGGCCGCCACCGCCGACTGGACCCGGGCGGAGGCCGCCTTTAAAGAACTGGTTGACGCGCATCCTAAAAGCCCGCTTAAACCGCCGGCGTATTTGATCCTCTCCATGCGTTCGGAACTCGATCAGGCGGCGGCCGATGGCAAACAGCGGGACCTGAAAATCAAACAGCTCACCACGGAGCTTGATCGGTTAAAGAAAATCGATGCCGATCGCCGGAAAAAGCCCTGACCCTGGAAATCTTCCAAGGTCGGAAAAGCGGGAAGTCTCTCGATTTCTCCGTTTTGTCATTCTCTGCACCACTTAAGCGAACGGCAGACCGCTTGCTGTTTTTTCTTCCGTGCCGGCTGCGATCCGGCGATTTCGGAGGGAAAATAAACAATGCATAGACTCTCAATTGTTCTATTGATGTCGGCAACGCTCGCGGCGACGAGCGGCTGCGCTTCGAGAAAATATGTCCGAAGCACGGTCGACAACTCTGCGGACACCCTGAATGGCCGGATCGATACCAACGAAGGCGAAATCAAGGAAGTCCGGGACGACGTCGACAAGAAGGTTTCCGGCGTCGATTCAAAGGTTTCCGCGCTCGATACACGTACCACGGAAGGCATGAGCTCGCTGAAAGGTGACGTCCAGAACTCGGACCAGCACGCCGCCCAGGCTCAAAGCTCCGCGGACCGCGCCGCCAACGGCGTTAACTCCCTGGATGAAAAGTTCCAGAATCGGAACCAGTTCGATGTTTCCGATGAAAAGTCGATCCAATTCAAAGTCAACAGCGCCACCCTCGACAAACAGTACACGGATACTCTTGATGAGATTGCGAATACTCTGATGCAGAGTCCGAATTCCATCCTCGTTCTGGAAGGCCGGACGGATTCCAGCGGAGCCAAGGACTACAACGTGAAGCTCGGTGAACGCCGCGTCGACGCCGTAAAACGGTATCTGGTCGTCGAAAAAGGCGTGCCGGTCTACAAGATTCACGACGTCAGCTTCGGTTCGGAGAAACCCGTTGCCGAAAACAACACGCGGGAAGGCCGCGAGAAAAACCGCGCGGTTGTCATGACGGTGATGATTCCCAAGGGCTCCGGAGACGTGGCAGCCAGGAACAATAACTAAGAAATTGCACCATTGCATCATTCGAAGTTGCTGCATTTCAAATTTAGAACTGCAAAAACTTCCAATGATGCAATGGTGCAATAAGCCCTTAAGCCCCCTGCCTCTTCCGGCTAAACTGAACCAGCCTGACCGTAGTACCAATCGTCGTCCCAGGAGGCGGCGGTGGACAGCAGCTCGTCGCGAGAGGCCCCCAGGGAGTCCCGCCTGATGCAGAAATCCGGCTTCTGGTACGCACGCGTGAGTTTTTCAAGCAAAGCCGGGCGTTGTGCGTCGCAGCGCTTGCGGGCCAATTCCAGCGCATTGATAAAATATCCGACCTGGGATCCTGTCAATCCGCTCAAGAGCCCGGGCTGCGTTGCATTTTGTTTGAGAATTTCCAACAATTGCTTGAGGCGCGTGTTTTCAGCCAGTATCTGGCCACCTGAACTTACCTGGGCGAAACCGATTACCGCCAGCTCTGCGACGGAATCCATCGCTGTGATAAGACGAAGTGCAGCCTCCCCCAGGTTGGCGGGCGACTTCGGCTGAGAACCTTTGTCATCGGCGCCAAAGTGTCCTCGACCGCCTGGTAACAGGAACGGCGCTATGCCGTCGTAAGCTTCTTCCAACTCGGCCCGGCACTCGGTGAACATTTTCTGGCTCAGGATCATCAGACCCAATTCGTCCTGCGGCTTTCCATTTTCGAGGAGAGTTGCTTTATCGCCGTCGCTTAACCTGCCAACCAGCGTTATTTGATCCGCGTGGAGATTCTTCACCGTCTCCGTCAGCCGATTCAAGTCCTCGGGGCTTAACCGCGTAGCAACGGAACCTGGGCGCTGCGCCAGCAGATTGTTGACGAACAGGTAAAGATCCGCCTCTGCCGCGGCATTGTTTTTGCCGGAAGGCAGCGCATCCACTATCTTGAGAAGGTCGCTGTAGCCCTTGCGCCAGCGGCAGGCGTCGCCGGAATTGCCCCACTCACGAGAAAGAATCGAACCGACGATCATCTGCGGATCGACGTTCTTCAGCGCCTCGCGCGCTGCTGTTTTGCTGATCAGGTTGCCTTTGGTTTGCCGCGCTGAAGGATCATGCGTCCGGCGCTCGTTGGCCTGGAACATCAGGGCAGCCATACTGCAGCCCCGCAACTGGTTCATATCCGTCTGGGCCCGGCAATCTGCGGTTATAGGCGGTTGATCCTCCGAGCCGCTCAGCAACGAATCGAAAGCTTCTTTGGAGAGACTCCACTCGAGAGTGCCAGACCTCGAAAGAAGCCTTTGTGCGAGCGGCTCCGTCATCGTTGCCCGGATATAAAACGGACGTATGGCTTGCGCGCTGTGCACAATGCCGGCGCCGCTATGCTCGACGGTCGGACCGAGGATTCCAAGATCTTCCGCAATCTTAAGGCTCGGGAAGTCGTGCAGCCGGACCACCAGCGTCTCTTCGATCTCGCCGATATCGAATACTTCCTTGAGCACGCGAGGCACGATCAGAAGTTCCTGATAACAGGCCTTGTCCGGATCGCAGACATCGCGGAACTGCTTCAGCGTGTATAAGGAGAACGGTGTTTGATTTCCCAGAAGTTCAAGCGCGAGCGCTCTCGCAATCGAACATTCGTCCGGGTTTGCTGCCTGGGTTCGGTTCATTTCGCCGAGTTCCAGGCGCAGAGTTTCGGCCCACGAGCGGGCCGTATCATGGGAGTCGGCGTTCCCGAGTCCGAACGTCGGGTCGTGGTTGTCGATCTCGATGATTGTCTCGATCCTTGCCTTCTGCCCCGCTCCAAGGGCCGGCCAGACCTCTGCGTCCACTCGGAGAAAGGTTTGTTTGGAATCGATATCAGACTCGCCTTCCTTCAGCCACACGTTTTCCGGCCGCACAAAATTGGCAGTGAAGGCATTGATGCCTTGAATCTCGGAACGGGAAATCGCGGCAATGCAATCGTCCACGAAGGTGCCGGCGGGCAAAAGTCCAACCGCGATAACATCCCAGTCCTCGTTTTCGTCTTTGTTGCCTCCGGGTTTTAAGCGTTCCCACTTCACGGGAATCAAAAAAGACAATTCATATTTGGCCCAGTCACCGACGTTGTTTGTCTTTGAAAGGACATTCGCGAAACTCGTGGCGGTCAAGTAGACATAAGCAAACTCGCCGCCTATAGGGGCGGGTGGACGCGCCCACACGGACAGGCGTAACTGTTCTTTCTCACCCGTGTGCTCCCGCACGATGGGCGCCTGCAGCGGCTCGTTGACCAATTTGTCGACAAACGACTGGACCTTGTCCAGGTTCGCCAGCAGTGGAAGCACCCGGATCGTAGTTCCGGAATATTCGAACGGGCCCGTGATGGCATCCAGCGCCGTCGGCACCGTACTGTTGAAGAGCGGTGGCTCCAATTTCGAGGCCGGAATGCAGGGATTGAGCGGCGCGCCGGCGCCATCCCGCCAGATGCCGTCGTGTTTACGCCAGGCGAGGTTGATGCCCTGCTCATAAATCAGGTTCATGCTCATCCAGAAGGGCAGCACGGGCTTCAACTCCGAAACGTCCGCGTCTTTGGCTCGCCATTGCCGGGAAACTTCCAGGCCCAGTACGCGCTCGATCGGCAGCGACGACTGTTGATACAAGTTGATCGTGTGACCACCGCTCAGATCGCCAAAGAAGGTCCGTTCCTCTCCAAGGAGACCGCCGCCGAGAAAACCCGTCATTCGCATCGGCCCGTTCGTCAGCGCCTGATAACAGACTCCGGACACATCATCGGCACGGCGAAACTGCTTGAGGTTGAGAGAGTTTTGAATGAATCCTGATCCGGACGGCGCGAAGCCGGGCGCGAGGCGGGCCAGCATCTCCGGGATGGCCGACGGATCCGTCCCCGGATTCAGGGGGTGGATTCTCATGGCTTGCGCCAGCCATATTGCGTCGCGGGCAAAGCCATTCATGGCCTCGGCGATATTGGATGCCATCTTCCAAGGCATGATCGGACTGCCCGGGTCGGTCGGCACACGGAAGTTCGACATCGGTGCATCGCGCTGGACTTCCAGGAAGACGCGTTTTTCCAGGCCCTTGTCGGCATACGCCTCCGGAAACACCTGCGTTTCGATGCGCGCGAGCGTGACGGATGAAAGCGCATTATGGGTCCAGGAACTCGGCGTAGCCGTGACCTTCGAGAGGATCTTGGTAAAACCGAAGACGGTACGGCCCATCGGCACCGAAAAATTGTCGTCCACAAAGATGTACGGCGTAATGACAGCCCAGTCGTGAAACACCCATTTGCCGTGGACGAGCTTGTACCACTCGACCGGCACAAGAAACAGAACTTCGACCTGCGCAAACCATCCGGTTTGAGTTACCGGATCGGACAGCTGACCGTAATCGAGCACCATCAGATAAACATAAGGAACAAACGCGCGGAAGTTTCCCACTTCCAGCGGTACGAGGTTTAAATAGCCATTGCACAACTCCTGCAGAGCGTCGAGATCGGCTCGCAAAGGGAAGACGCGTACCGACACTCCGTTGAATGCGAACGGAGGCTTCATCCGTAAGCGATTACTTGTGAACGGCGGCAGGTGCTTGCTGAACTCGCCAGGAGTCATTCGGGCCTCGTCAATTTCGCTCGATTACCCACGCGGGGAGCGCCTGCAGAAAGCGCTTGTCCCGTGAATCGGGCAGGTTTCCATACACCTCGTTAAACTCGTATTGAGCCGCTCCCGCGAGACCATGCGCCAACTGTCTGGCATAGTGCAGAGAACCATATGCTTTCATGCGTTCAAGCACCCACAAGACGTCTTCGTGGGTTCGGAGATCGCGCGGTTGTGCAAGGATCACATGCAGGCGATCGCGTTCAGGATCCGTGACTCTCGACAAAAGATGAATCAACATGAGCGTGCGCTTGCCTTCTCGAATGTCGCCGCCGAGTTCCTTGCCGTAGGCGGCCGGGTCGCCCTCGAGATTGAGCAGATCGTCCTGGATCTGAAACGCGGCGCCAAGAAAAAAGCCGAACCGGATACATCTGTCGGGGTCGATCCATCCCTTTCCTCCGATGAGAGTACCCATCCGGCTGGGGTGAATCGTGGTGAGCCAGCAGGTCTTCTTCAGGACCATCAGGAGGTAATCCTGTTCAGCCACGTCGATAATGTTGTCACGTCTCCAGCCGAGTTCGAAAGCCTGACCTTCGGCAGACTCGCGCGCCATGCGCTCGGTGTCCTCCAGGATGCGGAGCGACAGCTCGGGTCCCAGCAGATGGCGGTTGTCGAGCAGGGGCCGCATTGCGAGCAGCGAAAGAGTGTCTCCCACGTTTATCGCAATGGGAACGCCGGCGGATTGGTGCATCGCGGGCTTGCCGCGGCGCTGTTCGCTTTCATCTTCGATGTCGTCATGGATCAACATGGCATTGTGAATCAACTCGATCGAGGCAGCCGTGCACAGCGCCAGCTCCGTCGGCGTACCAAAAGCTCGAGCCGTCGCTATGCAGAGACTCGGACGGAATGCACGGCCGCCGCGACGGGGGTAATCTGCGACCAGATCATAGAGATAACGGCGCGGCTCAACGGCCGGAAGATACTTGAAAAGAATTGTTCGTGTGGCGTCACCGTATTCCTTCAGGATCGATGACACCAAGCCGCCGCCAGGAGCAGATGCAGTCATCAGAAGCCCGCTCAGTCTCCGCGCGATTCGTGGATGACGACCGTCAGGTCCCCGACGGTACGGCGGTCCCCGATACTTCGAATGGACCCGTAGTAGCAGCCCGCAGGCTGGCCACTATCGATCTTCACAGTGACAACAACGCGGCCTGGCGTCCGGCTGATCGAAACAGCGTCTCCGGAAAGCGGCTCCGGGGCGCCTTGACGAAAAAGCGGATCGACCATAATTTCAGAATGATCCGCTCCCGGCCCCAGGTTCGCGATAACCTCGGCAGGCCGCGTCGATAACAATTGGATGGCGACCGCCGGTGTTGTCTGTGCCTGCGCGGAAGCCGCTCCAGCCGGATTCCAGGCTTGCTGCGGCCAGCCCCCTGGAACGAAAGAAGACCACGCGTCCATCCACGTGCGCATCGCCATCAGCCATTGCTCGGTGAAAGGCGGCATGGCGCCCCAGGGGTTTTGCCAGCCGTAATTGTTCGCTCGTTTGTCGTTCATCGGACCTCGCCTGTCTTGGTAACTATTATTGTTGTTTGCCGCCTGGTACCCACGGCGCAAATACTCCTCGATGACCTCGTATGCGGTTCGGACACCGTTTTCCAGCGCGCCATCGGCCGGCGTCCCGGATTTCGGCTGCTCGCGCGATTCTTCCGGCGCAGACGGCCTCAAAAACGCCGAGAGCGGATTGCGAATGGGACCGCTCCGCACAGGAGGCACGCGTCTCTGCCTTGAATGCGGCTTACTCATCCATCCTGCCTGTTGACGGGACAACCCAGCGTGTCATGTGTGGAGGGGCATAATACCACCGCCGGGTCATTCACACACCACTCTTCAGCGCTTCGAGCATGATTTTTGCTTCACGGAGATCGGGAGTGTCGAAGCCTTCCTGAAACGCATCGTAGGCCTTTGCCAATTTGTCACACTCCTCAGACGATGAGCCCACCTCCCGCCGGAGCCGGCACAGACTCACAAGCGAACGTAACTCCAGCATTCGGGCCTCCTGGCTGCCGGCGCGGTCGATGGCCTGGCGGATTGAGGCCTCCGCTGCGGCCAGCAGGGCACCCTTTTCAGGAACAGCCGCACTCGCTTGTGCAAAAAGAAATTCACCTTTCAGGCGGTAGAGCTCCGGCTCGAACAGTCCCTCACCATTCCCGGCAGCAAACTTCATGGCCGTGTCGAGTGTATTGAACGCATCATTCCACTGCCCCGCCTTCCACTCCGCACCGGCGAGGACGCAATAGAGCCAGTTCAATTGGATGCCGTTTCCGGCCGCACGATAACGGCGGATCGCGTCGCGTATCTGCACCATACCCTGAGCAGGTTCTCCCAACTCGGACAATGCCCAACCGCGGTATATCGTGATCATCGGCTCATAAAACCCAAGACGCTCCTCATGCACGACTCGGAGCGCCTCTTCAGCGCACGCGAACGTACGGTTCACATCGCCTTGCAGATAGTAGATCGCGGTTCTGTCCGTCAAAGAAAAGCCAATGGAAGGCGGATGGCCGATTTCGCGCGCGAGTGCCACGCCACGTTCTCCGGCAGCTTTCGACCGTTCAGGAAAACCAAGCATCCAGAGCGCAGTTTTCTGATAGGACAGCAATCCGACACCCGAAGACAGGCCCATCATCCGCACGATGATTTGCTCGCGCTCCATATCGAGCATCGCCAGCCCCTCGTTCGCATACTTGTCGGCAAGCCGGAAATCGCCGTGGTAACAGTAGACGGCCGAATAATCCTGCAAAGCCATCGTCAGCAGGAGAGGGTTGCCGCTGGCTTGCGCCATCTCGAAAACCTGCGAGGCGAGCTCAATCGAGGAAGTGACGCGTCCGGCGACAAAGTGATAACCAAAGGTGCCGGTCGCGACCGTGAACCGGTGTGGCGTATCGCCAACGATATCCACCAGCTTTGCGGCTCGCCGGTACACCAGATCGAGATTGACGGATGCCCAGCTCTCAGCAGCGATCAATGCAGGAATCAAAAGGACCAGGAACTCCAGCTCCTGACGAGGGCGTTCGGCTTCAGGTAACTGGCCCACCAGCTCAAGCCCGCGCTTCAGATGCGTGATGGCTTCGTGGTTCGCCGCACGGCTCACAGAGAGTTGGCCGGCCTGCAACCAGAATTTCACGGCATCCTGCGTTTGTCCTGCCGCGGTGAAATGTTCCGCTACGAGTTCAGGGTGCTGTTCGGCGGTTTCAGAGAAGCTGCTCAGCAGCGCTTTGGCAATGCGCTCATGCAGAGCGCGGCGAGACTTTCTCAGCAACGACTGGTACGCGGCATCGCGGACGAGAGCGTGCTTGAATAAATAGATCTCTTCGAGGGCGTTACTGTCGCGATAAATCAGTTCCGCCCGGGCCAGCCGGTCGAGGCCACTCCTTAACTCAAGCTCATCGGTCTCGGCAACGCGGCTCAGCAATGCAAAGCTGAATTCCCGGCCGATGGTTGCCGCAAGTTGAGCAAGGCCTTTCGCCGGACCCAGCCGGTCCAGGCGGGCGCTGAGCGAAGCCTGCACGGTCGATGGAATCAAGCCCGGAGGCAGCGGCCCCGACAGCTCGAAGCGGTCGGCCCGCTCGACCAGCACGCCCAATTCGAGCACCGCCTTCGTGACTTCCTCCACAAACAGCGGGACGCCTTCGGTGCGCGCAACGATCTGACTCAACACTTCCTGGGGTATCGATTTGCCGTGCGCTACCCGTACCGCCATCGAAGTTGTATCTGCAGGAGCGAGGCGGCTGAGCGCCAGCGATGAAACCCGGCCGTTCACCGGCCATGGTGCTGCGAAATCGGGCCGGAACGTGAGGACGACCAGCAGCGGCGACGCCGCAAACTCTCCGATCACGGACGTCAGCCACTCCAGGGTTGTCGGGTCCACCCAGTGCAGATCTTCGATAATCCAAACGGCCGCCCCTTGCCGGGTCACGGCAAACAACCACGCCGACAGTGTTTGCAGGGTCCGTTCGCGTTTCTTCTGCGGCGAATAGTTGAGCAGCAGGTCTGCTTCGCTGCCCGGGATCCTCAGCAGTTCCGCCATCAGCGCAAACGCCTCGGCTGAGAGGATGCCGCGTTGCCCAAGGTAGGCCTCCAACGTCGCGCGTTTGCCGGCGTAGGTTGTCTCGCGGGTAAACCCGAGAGCCCGCTCGATCGAACCGATGATGGGAAACAAAGGAGTATTTTGTGCGTATGGAGTGCAGAAGCATTCCAGAACGGTTGCGGACTGGCGCTGGACCTCCTCGCGAAGCGAATCGACAATTCTGGACTTGCCGATACCGGCTTCACCCTGCACAAGTACGGCATGCCCACCCGAAGTCGAAACGGTGTTCCAGCGGCTTTTGATTGTAGTGAATTCTTCGTCACGCCCCGTAAGCGGGGTCAAGCCGCTGCGCCGTTCGACGTCGAGACGGCTTGCGGCGCCGGTCTCTCTCAGGACCCGGTGCAACGTGACCGTTTCGGAGAGTCCCCTGATGTCATGTGCACCGCGGTGGATAAAATCAAAATATCCCCGGACGATACGATATGTATCGTCGCTGACCAGCACCGTGCCCGGCTCTGCGATGTTCTGAATTCGCGCTGCCAGATTCGGCGTTTTGCCGACCGCAAGCTGCTCGCGCCGGTCGGCGCCTCCAACTTCACCGACCACGACGGGGCCGGTATGGATTCCCTGGCGGATATTGAGTGAGATGCCGCGCTCGCTACGCAGCCGGCCGGCAACCGGCACCAGATCCTGGATGATCTCCAATGCAGCTCGAACAGCGCGGCGGGCATCGTCTTCGTGCGCGGCGGGATAGCCGAAATAGGCAAGCACTCCATCACCCAGGTACTGAGCGATGTATCCATCGTGCCTCCGGATCGCAACCTCGCAGATCGATTGGTACATACTCGTCACTTCGCGCAGATCTTCCGGTTCGAGAGACTCTGCAAGGGAGGTCGATCCGACGAGGTCGCAAAAGAGAACGGTCAACTGTCGAAGTTCGGCTTCGGTCTCTGCAGAAGCCGGACGCAACGGTGTCCCGCAATGCCCGCAGAACTTTGTCCCACCGGGATTTTCTCCGCCGCAATTTCCACAGCGCATACCGACTCTCCGTCTGCCCAAAGCGGACACACGACGTTATTCGGCCAAGGCACGGGGATAACTAAGTGTTACGGGCAGTCCCGTGATAATGAACGCACCCCAGGGTTCGGTATCTCCTATTGGGCTGATATCCGAAACTGCACCGCTCAATCCCGGGATGAACGCATCACCTGATTCCAGCCGTACCGATGCCGGCGTCAATCGCATCGTCTGCTCCTCAAACGCGCGATCGAGGAACGATACCACGAGTCGATCTGCATACCGCAGGCCAAGCAAAGGATGAGACTGAGCAGTTATGACATGCGTTGCGGCGGAATACACGGCGGAGGCCGGCATTGGCGGAGCTGCGCGGCTGATGATCCGGAGCGGCGGGCCCGTCGAGCCCGTCATCACTTCAAGCGCGCCGTCTTCCGTCCAGGTACCGGAAGCGCGCGATTTCCTGTATCCCCACCCGACAAGCCATTCGCCGAGCAGTGATGCCGCACTATCGGTGTATGCGGCGAGGACCAGGGTAAAATCGCGGGCTCGCCCAGCTTGCTCATAACAGCAAGGAACCGTCACGATGATCTCATTGTAGGTCCCGACCATGCGCGAATTATTCTCGCTGGTCTTGCGGCCCATCGCAGCCGCCCAATGTGCGCCGCGAACAGCGCCCTCGGCCGCCATCAGGCCTGCTCCGGCAACGGACCCGGCCACTGCGCCAGCTGCGGCGCCCCACCACCAGCCTAACGGGCCAAGACCGATTCCCAGGGTCCCGCCGGCGGCCGCTCCCGCGGCGCCGCCAAGTCCTGCTCCCAACACCGCACCTGCGCTGCCGCCGACTCCGAGTCCGGCGGAACTGCCTGCGATCTCCCATAAGTCATGTGCGTCGAGTCCGCCCACCTGAATCAAACCGTTTTGAACGCGCCAGATTTCCAGAATGATGGGATGGCGGCCTTGCGGGACCTGCGGAAGGCGGGGCAACGAGAGCGGAGGGCTCTGTGGCAGGCACTGCTGAAGCTGATGAGAATCGACCAGCAGAGGACAGACCAGCGAATCCAGCCGGGCAGTACTGTAAGTCGGAGGCCGCGGAAGCGCTGTCACAGGTCTTCGCGCATCGCGCCGTCGAATGACAGTGCGAAATCCGGTCCGTAGATCCTGGAGGGCGTGTGAAAACCCGGTTTCAATTCACCAGCCAAGCATCTTTCGGCAATCGCGACTGCGCTCAGCGCGGTAAACCAATACACGTCACCGGTCTGCAACCGCGATCTCGCCGATCCTCCGCAGCCGTCGAACGCTTCGACGACCAGCGCGCCCCAGCCCTGATTTCTCTCAGGAGGCGAAGGATCAGGGGCAAGCCAATCCAATTGCGCCTTAATCAGACCTTGGATTGCCGGCGTGGAAATCAGCCAACCCCAATACTGATTGGCCGTGATCGCAGACCATATCGGGAGGGTTGCGCACAGGTAAGTCTCGACGTCCGGAATGCCTGTACTGAAGTAAGCCGAGGAGACGTCGGCGAGACTTACCGCGAGACTCATCTGGGGGCCCTGACCATAATCGAACTGGTGTACGAGAGAACCCGCAGCGACGCGCGCCAGAATGCCCCGGCGTCGAACGAGTACTCCCTGGCCATTCATCCCGATGCAGGTTTTCAACGAACCGCGCGAGGATGGCTGAGATTTATGGAATCCCAGCTTCAACGCAGTCGCGCCGGGCAGGCGGCGCGCCACGTGCGCCGCCAGGCAATCGGACGCAACGACTTCAAAGCCGACCGCCGGCATCAACATCACGCCGCGGCGCGCGGCTGTATCGTCGTGTGCCGCCGCCTGTTCGATGACTTCAGGTTCTCCTGTAATGTCGAGATAGTGCGTCCCTGTGGAAAGACAAGCATCTATCAGAGCCGATGCCGTGGTCGAAAAAGGACCTGCAGCGTTGAGCAGGACAGGAGCGGAGGCGGTCATCGCACGAAGACTAGCCGGCTCGTCCACCCGTGCGATCTTCCATTCGAGATCGTTCGACGACGCCATGAATTCCACAGCCTGCCGATCCCGGCCGGCGATCAAGGGCCTCAATCCCCGGGCGAGCGCCCTTCGCACGATCAATTGACCGGAATACCCGGTGGCGCCGTAAATCGCAAGAGTGGACATCTTCTGCCCGGCTCAGAATCCCAACCGCAAAGCGAAGCTGATGTACCGCGCAGGATAAGCGGACGCAAACGCAAGCGGTTGGCTGAGCTGTGAGATGGAAGTTGGAGCAAAGCCTGTGGCAGTGTATGGACCGTTCAGCAGATTTCCACCATTCGGAAGAGTGAAATTGGGATCAGCCGGAACGATGTTGTTGACCGCAGCAAAGTTCGTCCGGTTGAGCAGATTCTGAAATTGCGCGATGAGTTCCAACTTCCGTCCCCTTTCTCCATTGAAGTACAGGGATTTCGCAACTCTCAAGTCAACAGTCTTGTAGGAATCGCCTCGCCCCTCATTCCGGGGTTCATTCCATGGCCGCGCTTCGCTGGTATGTCCGATCGTCCCGTTGCCCGACAAGCCTCCCAGACCGGGTGCCAGAAGAGTGAATGGAACTCCGGACCTCAGGACAACGATCGGCGAAATAGAAATGCCGGCCAGAACCTTGGATTGAGAGGGAGTCATGTAGACCGCGTTTGCGACGAAATTGTGCGTCACGTTAAAATCCGAAACAGACCAGTCTCTCCTCAACTGGTCGGGACGAAACGGGACGCTCAGATTACTGAAATCGCTTGTATTGTCTTCTGCGCGGCTGAGCGTGTAATTGGCGTTGAACTGCAAACCATGGCTGAAGCGTTTGCTCAATGAAGACGTGAGTCCGTGGTACACGCCGCTGCCGACAGGCGACCAGACGTCGTTGACGAAAACCAGCGAATTCGGCACACCGGCTGTTGTTCCAGGCTGGGGACCATAGCATGGCCCAACGAACGGATCGATCACCGCCGTGAATTGCGCAGGGTTCACGAAGTTACACGGAGCTTCCTGGTAATTGCCGGCGGTTACCTGCTGGATGTGAACGCTTCGATAGTAGCTGTATCCGAGCTCGATCGACAGGTTCGGAGCGATTTCGCGCGCGATGCTTGTGCTCGCCTGGACGGTGTATTGCGGTTTGAAACCCGGATCCAATGTTGAAAACACGCTTCCAAATGCCGTCGGACCCGGAGGGTTTATCGCCCAGCCTATGGACGCGAGGTCGGCGGGACTGAGTGCGGGATTCGGATCAGGCCCTGTCGCTTTTGACCTGGCGACCGCCCAGGCAGCGAAGATGGAAGGAAACGGCGGCGACGGGAGGCTGGCCGATAATGCGCCCTGGTTGATATATTTCCCGCTGGTGCCAAGGGTATTCACGTAGAAGGGCACCATGAAGAGAACCGGAGCAACGAACAGCCCCCCACCCGCGCGGACGACGGTTTTTCCTGTGCCCGCCGGATCCCATGCAAGGCCTGCACGCGGCGAAACATAGACGCTGTGCGGCACCGGCGCAGGCGCGGCGTCGTAGTCCAGCCGCGCTCCGTAGTTAAATGTCAGCTTTGGAGAAATTTTCCACGTGTCCTGCGCGTAAACGCCGAGATGGTGGTCCCAGCCTTTCCATTGAGTATTCGAAGAGGGACTGGCCTGAATCAAAGAGAGCGGTGTGCCGGCAAGGAAGGACTGCACCGCCGTCAAATTCGTCGATGATGGCCCGCCCGCTGGATAACCCTGGCTCAGGTTGAAAGCGGCGAGATTTGCCTGCACCGCCTGAGGCAAAAGCGCAATCAGGGGGATAGCACCATCCGCGAAACTCCACTGGCCGCCAAACCAGACGTTTTCGGAAACGTTGTAATGGTCGGGCTGATATGAGCCGCCAAATTTAAAGCTGTGGGCCTTGCGCAGCAAAACAGCATTGTCGTCGAATTGAAACCGCTTCACGTTCGCACCGTACGGCAATGAAAACGGATTCCCCAGAACAATCGAATTCGCGGTCAGAAGGTCGATTTCCGCCCGCTCCGGATAGGGAGTGCCGGCTGTGGCAAGATCTTGCGGCACGGCTTGCACGCGAAGAACGTTGACGAACTTCGGACTGAAAGAGTGGGTCCAGGCGGACGTCACCGTATAGTCCGTTCGCAGATCGAACGTGGAGGTCGGCGGCTGCGGAACCACGCTATCCGTCTCGTGCATCAATGAAAAACGCGCCATGATGCTGTCACGGACAGACGGCTGATAATCGACCCGGGAAACCCAATTGTTGTAGCGGCCTCGCGGCGTGTTGAATCCGGGCGTACCGCGAACCGCAGCAAGTGTCGAGATAATTCCGTCAAATGTCCCCTGGTTTGGAAGAACAAGAGCGCTCAGGATCGGGTCTGCGAGCGGCGCCCCTAACACGGGTGAGGCGAGAAGAGTAGCGCCCAAGGGCGCTGCCGCGGTGCCGGAATTCGCCAACTGGGTCAAATAACAAAGCTGGCTGACCTGTGCGGGCTGCCCGGGACACTTGCCGCCACTGTAACCATTGGTTTGAGCGCTTACAGACTGAAACTCCGCTGTGCCTGAGTAATTCTGCGAAGTCGCCGAATCGAGCTTCTGATTTTCGTAGGCGGTGAAAAAGAACAGCTTGTCGTGCCTGATGGGTCCGCCAAGCGTGAAGCCGGAAATAGCGCTTTGTTCGAAAAGGTTCGAACCGGGATTGATCAGCCGGTTGAAATAGTTAACGGAATCGGTATTTCTGTTGTGGAAGTAGGAGTAAACGCTGCCGTGCAGTGTGTTTGTCCCGCTCCGCGTCACGACATTGATGGCCGTGCCCACCGTATTTCCGAATTCCGCCGCGAAAGAACTTCGGTTTACCTGAAACTCCTGCACTGAATCCAAGGGCACGTTGCGCACTCGCGGCGCACCCGAGCCGTAATCGTTCTCGCCGCCATCAATCGTAATCAGGTTGTTACGACCGTTGCTGCCGCCTATGGAGAATCCGGAAGCGAGATATCCGGTACCGACGCTGGGATCCTGTATTGAAGGCGTATTCGAACTTGCCACGCCCGGAACGGTATAAATAAGGTCCGTGAAGCGGCGGTCGATATTTGGAAGATTCTCGACTTGAAGCTGGTTGACGGTGTTTGCCTGCTGTGTTTGCTCAACTTCGATCAGAGGCGCCTGATCCCTAACCTCGACCTCCTGATCGAGCACGCCAAGGACAAGATGGACGTTATATGAAACAGGTTCGCCCACCGTGAGCACAACGTTATCCGCAACCGCTCTGCTGAAACCCGCGGCTTGTACGGTGACGCGATAGGTGCCCGGAGCGAGCGCCGGCACCTGATAATAGCCGGCCTCTTCCGACAGCGCGGTCCTGACCAGACCCGTAGACGTATTGGTCACGGTAACGGCCGCGCCCGGAACCACTGCGCCATTCGGATCGAGGATGCTTCCTTTCAGTACGGCGCTGTCATAACTCACCTGGGCATAGCTCAGGACCGAAACAAACAGGACGATGCCGGAAAGCATCGCGGCCCTATGGATGGTCATAACCGATGATCTCCTTGAGCAATGGCTTTTGAGAAATCGCGTGTGCTGCCAGAAGACCGGAAATGACGGCGGATTCGATACAGCCGGAGTCGAGTCCCGTCGCCGTCCAATCACCGGCTATCGTCAGATTGTCAAAGGCCATATCCAGGGGAGACACGCGGTAAACAATGCTGCCGGGCAGCGATTGTACATAACGATCCGTCGGATTGACGTTCGCTTTCCAGAATTGCGAATCGAAGCGGCATTGGGATGCTTCTGCGCTCGATTGATCTTCGCCTGCCAGTAAATCCCAGCGAAACGCTCCATCTCCGCCGGCTGCCCGGGGCCACAGCGCACGGACATCGTTGTTCAGGAAACGAATGGCATTGTTGCGGACGGTTTCGTCTTGCTGCAGGCAAAAGTCCTGGGTGACGCTGGAGGAATCCGGAGCCAGGTCGGGCAGCACGCTGCAGAAGTATGCAATGGACTTGACCGCGATGCGCCAGCTTTCCTCCGGGATGAGATGGCTCATGTCCGCCCAGGTATCGAATGGATGGACAAAGCCCGACACATTCGTTTCGCTGCCTTTCCACCCAAGCTCGCTCGAATCCTTCTGCATCCAGAGCTGAAACGCCTGCGTCGGCACGGTCTTGACTTCGCGAACCATATCGCGCCAGCGTGGCTCGCGCTCGATGAGTTCAGCAGCCACGCCGGGCAGAGCCCCAATACCCAAGCCGAGGATAACGAAATCGAAATCGCGTGCAACCGACAACCTCTTGTTGCCCGCACGGCCCTTTTCCCAGATCGCCTCAAAGGAGCGGCCGTCGCGGGCAAGCGAACGGCCGCCGACCAGTTGAGCGTAATCGGGTTGAATGGGCCAGCTTGGGAGGTTGTGAATATCCACCAGGGGTTGATATTCACCGCCGCCCTTGATACGGGCCTGCACATCAAAATCGAGTGTCTTCACGAAAGGAGTCTCGCCGGGTTCGCTGGGACCAAGTCCTATATGCGTCAGCCGATGGAAGAACTCAAAGCGCACACCTCTTTGCTTCAGCACCTGGTAGAGCGGCGCGAAAACGACATCGCCCATACCCGCACTCATGCGCCAGAAGAGCGAACCGCGGTATGTGAAGAACATCCGCATTGCTCCGCGCAAGGCTACGCCCGCCGCCAGGCGCGGACGATGGACATCGCCGTCTTCGTATGCGAAAACCAGGTCGTAAATCCCCCGCATGAATCCCGAATCAAGTGACGGCTCGGACGCGCCGTTCATCCGGAGCCACTCTCGCCAGTCGTAATCGTTGATCGCGTCGAAACCGCGCGGATCGACAGCCAGTCCACAACGGATCGAACCGCGAACGATAGCGAGAATGAGATCGATGACTTCCCAGACCCGGCGCAGTTCGGGACTCGCCTCGACCATGGAAGCAAGCTGGCGCCGGGCCGCGACCGCCAACTGTTCGATGATCTGCATCGGCGCGGAGACGGCATCTCCAAAGAAGCGCGGGAAAAGAGTATCGATCGCTTCGCGCAGGAAATCGCTTGCCTCAATGAGAGCGGCGGCCGTCGCGAGCTGGGAATACCGCAGCATTGTCGCAACGCCAGGTGTGGTTCCGCCGCCGCTGTTGGGGCGTGGTCCGGAGCCGGTATCTTCCGTTCCCTGTTCGGAAGATTCCATCGCGGCTGCCGACCGCAGCAACTCACCGATCAGCATCACGGATTGGCGCAGGTAAGCAGCGACAGTAAACGGGTCACCCGTCGCCGGGTCACCAGGCTCACCCTGACCCGGTGGAAAATGCGCCAGCCAGAACGCCCATCCATCCCCCGTCCGGTTTGCAACGCCAACGTTGGGGGCCGGCTTGAAGGCATCCCGCCAATCCGCAAAACGGCAATTCGGAAACGCCTGCCGCCGCTCGGCGTAGCATTCGCGCATCAACCGGAAGGCATTCTCGTAGAAGCCCATCCACAAATGAAGACCGTGTTCCTCCACGCGATCCGCGACGCCGCGCCCGGAAGCGCCTTTTCCGCCAAGACGCCATCCCATTTGATAAACCGTGACCTCATATTGACCGTCATGTTCGGGACGTGTGAGTTCGAAGGCCGCCGTCAGAGCGGCACAACCGCCGCCAATCACGGCTACACGAATGGGTGTTTTCATCGGCGGGCCATTGTACTGAAGCAAGCCTTTATAAGTCTACCGATTGAAAAGGTATTGAAAGCGAGGTAGGGCTAGGAGAGCATACGACGTGCACGTCGGACAGGTCGTTTCCCATTACCGCGTTTTGCAGAAAGTCGGCGAGGGCGGCCTCGGAGAAGTCTTCCTCGCCCAGGACCTGATCCTCAATCGCCGGGTGGCGCTCAAAGTGCTCGCCACCAAGCAACCCGACGCGCGAAAACAGATACTCGAAGAGGCGCGGTCCGCCGCGTCCATCGATCATCCCCACGCCTGCAAAATCTATGAAACCGGTGACTGCGAGGGCGCGCCTTTCATCGTGATGGAGTTTCTCGAGGGTGAAACTCTTTCACAACGCCTGGAATCCGGTCCCCTACCGCTGAAGGAAGCCGTGACGATAGCAATCGAGATTACCGAGGCGCTTGCGGAAGCTCACGAAAAGCAGATCATTCACTGCGATCTAAAACCCACCAACATCATGATCACACTCAGCGGCCACGCGAAGCTGATGGACTTCGGTCTGGCCAGAATGCTTAAACAGAGCCCCCCGTCTGGTGACGATTCGACACATCAGGATGAGGTGTCGAAACCCGGCATCGCCGGAACTCCGGCATATATGGCACCAGAACAGATTCGCGGTGAAAAACTCGATGCCCGCTCCGACATATTTTCGCTTGGAATCGTTTTATATGAGATGCTCGCCGGCGTACATCCCTTTCGGCGAACTACACACGCGGCAACAATGGCAGCAATTCTTCATGAAGATGCGGTTCCTCTGAACCAGGCTGCTCCTGCAATTCCCGAATCCCTTTCACGGGTTATCGAGCGAAGTCTTGTCAAATCTCCTGCCGGAAGGTACGCGTCGGCACGTGATTTATGGGCGGCATTGACCGGGCTGCGCAGCGACGATGCCGCACGGCTACAGGCTGCTTCACCGTCGGCCGCAATCGCCATTCTGCCCTTCTCGGACCTGAGTCCAGCGCACGACCAGGAATATTTCTGCGACGGGCTGGCCGAAGAACTGATCTCGGCGATCGGTCAGTCGAGCCCAATCCGCGTTGCCTCACGGACGGCATCGTTTCGATACAAGGGAGCCACTCTCGATCTGCGGGAGATCGGACGTACCCTGAATGTGACGTCTATCCTGGAAGGAAGCGTTCGAAAGGCGGGAGACCGGCTGCGCATCGTCGTCAAGCTGGTCGACATTGAAACCGGTTATCCGATATGGTCCGAACGCTACGATCGGTTACTGAACGACATTTTCGAAATCCAGGATGAAATCGCCCGCTCGATTGCCGGGAAGCTGCAAGGAACATTCGCTGCGTCGATGACTGCGCCGGCCGCTCCGACTCCGCCTCGCAACGTCCGGGCCTACGAGTCCTATCTGAAAGGCCGGTACTTCTGGAATAAGCGCACAGAGGATGACCTGCGCCGGAGCGCGGAGTATTTCGAGAGCGCGATCGCCGAGGATGCCAATGAAGCCGTTGCGCATGCCGGGCTGGCTGATGTTTACGTGACGCTCAGTCTGTACGGCGCCGTACGGCCTCTCGACTTTTTGCCGCTTGCGAGAAACTCCGCAGACCGCGCACTTGAACTGAAACCCGATCTGCCCGAAGCATTGACCTCACGAGCCTGCCTGAGAGCCGTCTTCGACTGGGATTGGAATTCCGCCGCCAGAGAGTTCGAAACTGCGATTCGCTTAAACCCGAATTACGCCCAGGCCCGTCAATGGTACGCGATGAATTGTCTGTCTCCCCTGGGCGCATTTACGCGAGCCAGAGAGGAGCTGAAGATAGCGTCCGAGACCGATCCCGTATCTCTGGCGATCGCATCTTCCGTTGGCGTACTGGCTTTTTTTGAGCGTGACTACGAACGGGCGATCGCGGACTTTCGCGCGGTACTGCAGATGGATGAAGCATTCTACCTGGCACATTACTTTCTCGGCCAGATCTATGCGGCACAAGGTCTATATCCCGACGCACTCGGCGAACTGGAACGCGCGGTCGCAATCAGCCGGGGATCGTCGGAAAGTATCTCTGCGCTCGGATACGCTCAAGCCAGAGCTGGACAGACGGACAATGCCCGCCGTCAGCTTCAAGAACTGTCACAGCGAAAAACCGGGAGATACGTTTCGCCGGTATTGGTGGCTCAGGTCAATACCGGCCTGAAAGAATATGACGACGCCATGACGAACATCGAAGAAGCGTTCCAGGCGCGGTCCACCGATCTCGTCTGGTTGAAATTGCGGCCGGCCTTCGATGCTGTCCGCTCGAACGATCGCGTGACTCGCCTTCTCACAAGCCTTGGGTTAGGGAGTTCTCTGTCCAGCCGTCTTGTCTGAACGCATCAATTGCTGCAGCTCAGCCGGTGTCTTGATGGACGGTGTCGGGCCCGGCTCACAGGTTTGCCAATGCCCGGGGCCGTATATTCCGCAGGGCGGCAAAATGACACATTGATGCTTTCCGTCGACGCAGCCGCAGTAGATGACGTGGTCCGGTTTCTGAGCATCCCGGGCAAGTACATTCAATAGAGCTTCGCGCTGCATGATGTAGCGTTCGCGGACCAGATTGACACCGTCTGCGACAAGGTTTGGGCTCATCGCGACAGGTTGTATTGCCGAAATCGGGCGGCCGAACAGCTCCTTGAACGAGCCAAAAAATGCGCGATCATCCAGTTCCTCGTTCTGAAGAATCATGATTGCCTTAGAAAGATTTTCCGCGACTTTTTTCAGCAGGCTATGGTTGACATGCGGCGAATGAGGCAGACAACCGTCCAGCGGTGTCGGATCTCCTTCAATTTTCATGATACTGATAGACGCAAAGTCAGCTGGTAGAGCTTTCAGGCTTTTGGTGATGTCTTCAAAATTGTCAGGTTGGAATTGCGGACTTCGTAACGCCAACCAGTCTGTTTCAACCTTCTGCCGGTCAACTCCCAGTGGCAGAAGCTTCTCCATAAGGGACGGCAGTCGAGACAGGGGCGAACATTCAAGCACAGCGGTCGTTTCGAGATCGTGAACAAGTGTGTCGATCAATGCCCTCAGGATGTCAGGAGTCATATTCCCCGACTCCAGCTGCGAGGTTGCGGCGAGAGCCGGGTCCCATTTCAACAGTTGACCGGCGATATATTGCAATTCGTTGACAACATACTGATCCGGGGGGATGTCGGCCGTAGCTCTGCGTATCCCGCGATCGAGTTCTGCACGGCGGGTTAACCAGCGATTCACGAGTTCGGGCTCCTCCATTCCCGGGACAACAATGTCTCAATAATGAGCTCAGGTCCGAACAGGTTCAGCACGTTTTGTACGTCAGCGCCGACCAGCGGTGTCTTGGCTGTTGTCATCTGCCAGCGGTTAACGGCTGCGTCGAGCTTTCGAGGATCCCCGGCATCGACCATCTTTGCCGCCTCCGCACCGATTTGCAGTGGTGCCGCGCTGAACTCTGCAGGAGTGGGTATGGTTGTGAGCGGAATCCATTGGCTCGGTGCACGGTAGACCAGCGGCTGCCCCAGTTTCTCATCGACATTCGCGGCGAACCAGAATGGGCGGACAGGACGTATCTCATATAAGATTCCGGAACCGTCGCCTTCCAAGCGCCGATGTTCGAGCCCGAGCAGGCTGACGATCGGCAGCGTCGGGAATTCATAGATCAGCAGGCGCAAAGGATCTTCAATCTCCTGCACGGTAGGTGTGACGGGAAAACTACGATCCGTTTGAACAATGGATTGATAACAGGCGAGGTCTGGGTCGGCAACGTCGCGGAACTGCTTCAACGTGAAAAGCGAAATGGGGGCTTGCTGGCACATGATATCCAGCGCAAGTGCCAGCCCGTCATTCAGCTCGTCGACTTTGCACTTGGCAAGTTTGCATTTTCGCTCCAGTTCCTTTTTAAAGGTCTCACACCAGAAATAATCGTTGGATGCGTTCGAATCCGACCACGGAGCCTTGCCGCTATGGATTTCGAGGATGGTCTCTGAAGCGGATTTCTGGCCTTCGTCGACGGCGGGAAGCACTTCTGTCTCCATGCGAAGTAACAGCCGATCGGCATCGGGATACACGCCTGTCGATGTCATCCAGGTGTTGCGCTGCGCGTAAGGCAGTTCGAATTGCGCGAGAGTCGTTGGAATCCCGGAAACCTCGGAACGTGATACCGCTGCGGTGCTACTGTCCATAAAGGTAAAAACCGGTAGCAGTCCCGCGCAATATGTGTACCAACTTCCATTGTCGTGGTATTGCAGCCGCACGGGAACAAAGATCGCCACTTCGAATTTGGTCCAATCGCCGATGTCATTAGTCTCGGACTGAACAGCGCCAACGCTGATTGCTGCCAGATAAACGTAGGCATATGGATTTTCAGGATTTTCTGGCTGTTCTGTCTCTTTGCATGGCCCCGGCCCCACGTCCGGCTTGGAATCGGCGTCGGCCCACAAGGCGAAGCGCATTTTGGAACCGAACATCGGCGTGTTCAGATATTCGCAAATGAAACTGTTGAGACGGCTTCGATGCGCCAGAAGCGGCAGGGCACGCACGACGACATCGGAAAAATGAAACGGACCGACGAGCGTCTCGTTGCCTCCGGCCAGCGTTGTGTTGAATGGAGGGGCCTCGTCCCTCGGCGATTCTCCGGGGAACTGGTTCCCTTGATCGTCATTCCAGGTATAACTTCGCGCCCTCCACGCCAGGTTCGTCCCGGGTTTGTATTGCATGTCGCCCTGATACCAGAACGGCAGTACCGGTTTCAGCACGAACAGATCCGCCTCTCCCTTCACTCGGGCGGGAATCCGCTCGTCCACCTGGAGTCCAAGCGTCTCGACGATCGGCAGCATGGGCCAGTCGTACAGTTTGACCGAATAACCGCCGCTCAAATCGCCAAACATCATTAACTCCTCGCCCAATCGGCCTCCGGCCGTGATGGACGTGATCTCGATCGGCGCATTGGTGACGGCTTGAAAGGCGCAACAATCCGGGCTTTCCGACAGCCGGAATTGTTTCAGATTAAGCGTATTCAGCGTGAAGTTTGGACGCAGCGGAAATAACGAACCTGCCATGGCGCCAAACATCGAAAGATAATTGTCGCCGCTGGTTGCCTGATGCATCGGGACCACGCCAAATCCGCGGAGCAGTTGAACGATATCCATGCTCATTCCGGCCATCCCGTTGGCGAGGTTTGCCGCTATCGTCCAGGGATTCAAAGGATTTTGCACGTTGAACGGAAAGCGCAGATTCGCGGCGGGACGTTCGTGTTCGACCGAAAGGAAGACTTCAGTTTGTGGAGATTGTCCGGTAAAGAACTGGGGAAAGAGCGACGCAGTCATTGTGAGTTCACAGATCGGACCCTGCGGATTTCCGACCCATGTGCTGGCTGTGGGCGTCGACTTCGCCGGAGATTTTGGCCAGCCGTACACCAGACGTCCCAGGCCAAGCGCGAAGTCATCATCGACGTAAATAAAAGGAGTGATCGAGGCATAATCGTAAAAGACCAACCGCCCGTTGATCCGCCGATACCACTGCAGTGGGACGAAAAACGCAACCTCGCGTTCCGCTATCCAGCCGACGTTGGCGACATCCACGGACATCGAGCCATAGTCATTTATGAGCAGGAGCACATAGGGGAAAGGCGCCCGAAAATATCCGACTTCCGGCGGCAAAATGTTCAAGTAGAGGTCGCAAAAATGCTGTAGCGCATTGAGACTCGCCCGGAGAGGAAATACAAGCGAGGTTACGCCGCCGAAGTAAAACGGCGGCTTAAGTGTTGTCGACACCGTTTTCCAGGGCGGCCACTTGGCCTCGCTGAACGGGGGTAGCGCCCCGTCATTATCAAATGTCATGATATCGCTTCGAATTCAGGAAGGCAGGTCACAACCTCAGGAGGTCGATTCGGTCTCTTTGAAGGCCTTATGTAGCTTTTCTATAAGGGACTGTGCGTGACCGTACTTTTTGGGGTCCCTTTGAGCCGACTTCTGCAGCTCTCCAAAAATTAAATTCCTGCGGTCTTTGTCTTTAGCCATCATTTGCAGCAAGTCCAGGATAAACTCCGCCGTTTCCTCATCACGCATTTCCGGCCTTGATTCGACCGTGACCGCTACATCCTTGGTGAGAACCCTGACGGTTAGTCTTCCCCTTTTTCTATCGCAATTGTCGAAGATATCGCCGTTATATGTGCCGGTTTTCTGATTAGGCGCCGGCTTTATCTTTACTTTGATCTGTCCATGATGATTCTCGATCTCGGCGTCTAACGTGGTCCCGAGTTCGTCCCCCAATTTCAGCTTACCCACCCTGAGGTTCGCGTGTCTGGCATCCGGGTCCAGATGTACTCGTACGATTTCCGACGGCCCTTCGAGTGCGAAACTCATCCAGGACGAATCATGGCACCAGTCATGGCACGGATCACAGGAAGAGTCGGGACACCCTGCACCGTAGTTATATGATGGTGACCATGATGGCGAAGCGTTAGGAATCGACAGATTGGGGACGAAAGCCATCAGGCTATCGAACCAAAGCCTTCCCAAATGGACCAAAGGATTCGATGGCCAAGTTCCGGTATATCCAGCTCCCGAGCCGCAAGACGACCGATAATTACCCATGGTTTTCCTCCGTTGGGGCCTAGTCTAGCATCAATCTGCAATACCTAGCGGGCTAATTCAGCCCCGCCGCCGGCTAGCAAAACTAAAGGCTCTCGAAGTCTCGTCAAATCCGCCGCAGAATTTCCAGTACGTCCGAAATCGATTGCCATCGTTCTTCCGGCTGGCGCGCGAGGGATCTGGCGATGACGTCCTGCAAGGCCGGCGGCGCGGCTCCCGCAGTCATCTCGCGCGCAAGCAAGCCGAAGGCGAAGATGTCGGTGCGCGCGTCGGTGGGGCGGCCTTCCGTCTGCTCGGGCGCCAGGTAGGCCGGCGTTCCTGCTCCCGACATCCCGAAGTCGAGAACCTTTACCCCGCTTCGCGTCAGCATGATGTTCTGCGGCTTCAGATCGTGATGAACGATCGCTTGTTGATGAGCGTGTTCGAGCGCTTCGGCGATCTGAATCAGGTAACGGAGCGCGTCGGTTAGCGGCAGCGGTCCCTGTGCGAGACGATCCGAGAGCGCCTCTCCGACGAGATATTCGAAGACCAGGTAGTGCGTATCCCCGTCGTTGCCGGCATCGTGCAGGATGCAAATGTGTGGATGACTCATGGCCGCGATCGCGCGGGCTTCCTCCTGGAAGCGGCGGAATCGTTCGGGATCGCCGGCGAGATATGCGGGCAGGATCTTGACCGCGACGAGCCGGTTAAGATGGGGATCGACGGAGCAATAGACATCGCCCATGCCCCCACGCCCCGCGAGACCGAGGAGCTGATACCGGCCGAGCATGCGGCCGGTCAGCAATCCGGCGCCTTCAGCGGCGAGAGATTCGGCCGCAAAGCGCATCGCAGGCTTGTCGAGAAATGTTTCCGCCTCACTGTCGCATGCCAACAGCGATTCGACTTCCGAGCGCACGGACTCGTTGCCGGCGCAGGCACGGTCGAGAAACGCCTTGCGTTCTGCCGGCGGCAGCGGCGACGTCTGGCTATAAATTGTCTGAATCCGCTGCAGGCGTTCCTGTTCCACCTTTGACTCCATGCCCAAGTTCCCGAAGCAGCCAGGCCTTCGCGAAATTCCAGTGACGGCTGACGGTAACCGGCGAGACGCCCAGGGCTTCGGCCGTTTCTTCCACGCTGAAACCTCCGAAGTAGCGCAACTCGACCACGCGCGCCAGCTGCGGATCGGCGGCTGCCAGGCGCTAGAGCGCCAGGTCGACCTCCAACAACAAGCCCAGACGATCATCGACCGCCGCATACGTGATCTCCGCTTCCTCGAACGCGACGGCGTGTGCGCCTCCGCCACGCTTGGCATAGCAACGCGAACGGGCGTAATCGACCAGAATCCTTCGCATCAACTGAGCGGAAACGCCGAAGAAATGGCCGCGGTTCTGCCATTGCACGTTTTTCCAGTCCATCAGCCGGAGGTAGGCTTCGTTTACCAGCGCCGTTGCCTGCAAGGTGTGACCGGGACGCTCGCGCCCCATATATCCGCCGGCCAATCGATACAATTCCCGGTAAACAACAGGAGTCAGCTGCTCCAGCGCGCTTTCGTCACCCTCGCTCCACGCCCGCAGCAGCTTCGTCAGTTCGCCGGACGATATCTCTGCCATGCGTCTACTGTATCCCTCCCGTCAACTTCACGGACTCCCGAAAATTTCCGAATGGGTGATAGCCGCCCGGCCGGATTCCCGCCTTACTTGATAGAAGCGAATTTTTGACGTTCAACAAAAGGAGTTCACCATGAAATCGAAACAAATAAAGGCGGCCATCACAGCCGCTCTTTTGCTTGGAACTGTGATCGTGTTTTCCAGTAATACTGCTCTGGCTCAACAGACGCTGACGCTGAGGGCCAACATCCCGTTCGATTTTTATGCGGGACAGAAACTGATGCCTGCAGGTGCTTATCGGGTGCAAACTATCGGCCCGAACGTTATCCGGCTGACCCACGTCGATTCGTTCACGACCGTGGCGTTCTTGGTCCTGGGGGCGCCCGACTCGAAAGATGCCTCGCCAAGGATCGTCTTCAAGGCGTACGGCGGCGGCGACAAGTACCTCTCGGAGCTGTGGTGGGGACAGAAGGGCTCGATCGAGTTGCCTTCCCCGAGAGAACGCGAGCTGGCACTGGCATCTTCTCAGATCCGTGTATCCCTCAGTGCAGCGGGCCGTTAGGCACGGGATTTCTCAGCTGTGGCGCGCCCAACATGTAGTCGCGGGCTTTAGCCCGCGACTACATGTTGGGATCCGAACCCCTCACTTCGCTGACGTACTCGATTGCGTTTTCTGAACGACGTTGCCCAGCGTCCGGTCGAATTCGATATTGTTCTTCTTCAGTGTCATGCCCATCGACCGATCCAGCTCCACCAGCGCTTCGGTAAAGTTCACAAGCGTCTGCGCCTCGTTGGTCTGAGCCAGCGCAAGGAAGTTCTGATCGTTGATGATGAACTGAATCGTGGATGTCCCGAGATCGAACTTGGCCTGCTCGGCCTCCAAAGTATCCTGGGCAAGCTCGCGCGCGGTCTTCGCTGTGTCGATCCGCGCTTTATACATTTCGACAGCCATCAGGGAATTACGAACATCGAGGGCAATAGCCTGGACCGTGCTGTCCATCTGGTTGCGCGACATGCGCTGATCATTGAGCGCCTTCCCGTAAGCGGCGTTTGCGGCCTTGTTGTCGATCGGTATGACGACGGAGATGCCGCCCGAAAACCCAGTGTAGCCGTACGAGAACAACTGCCCCAGGGAACTGAAGGGGCCGCCCGGCACAGGAACAATGAAAGCAGGACTGTTGAGCAGAAAACCCCGGCGCTGCGCGCCTCCGACGCCATTCTGGTCGAATGACGCCGTTAAATCGATGACCGGCTTTCTCTGGTTGTTCGTGTACGTGATTTCGATGTCTTTATTCTTCAGGTCCAATTGCGCCTGGCGGAGTTCCGGCCGGTTCTCCAGGGCGATCCGGACCGCTTCTTCGAGCGTCGGAATCTGAGCGGCTTCCGGCCGGACCGGCAGATCCTGGGCTTTCAGTTTCATCAGAAACATCGACGGGTCTTTCTCGCTCGACACCAGCGTCTTCAACTGATCTTCCGCGGTCGTCACGGCGTATCTGGCCTGGACGAGCTGATCGTTGACCGTCGCCACCTGTGCTTTGGTAGGAATGAGATCGACCTGGGCCAGCGTACCAATTTCCACCTTTTGCCGGTTCTGGTCGAGCAGCGTTTGCGCCCGGGTGAGCGATTGCTGCGTCAAATCCAGGTTATCGCCCGCGAAAACAAGATTCCAATACGATTTCTGAGCCTGAACGATCAGGCTGGTGAGCTGGAGCTCGAACGCCGCCTCGGAACTCTTCTCCGTATTCTGCCCTTCCAGCACTTGGCGCAAATTCACAACCCGGCCGCGGTTTTGCAGAAGATGCTGGCCGACAGTGTAGGTCGCGCGACTCGTATAGGACGGATTGAAGATGGTGCTGCTGCTGTTCGTCAACAGGCGGACCATATTCAAGTCGACGCTGACGCTCGTACCCGAGGGAAGTAACTGCGAGACGTTGGCGTCGAGCAGTCCCGTGTTTGTAATTTGCGACATCGCGCCGTAGAACTGTGACGAACTCAAGGCAACATCCCGCGAAACATTGCTCGTGAGCCTCAGCGACGGCAACAACGCCTGCCAGAAGACGAGAGACTGGTAGTACAAGGACCGGGGAGCCATGCGGTCAGCGCGGATATTGAGGTTATTGTCGAGCATCATATTGACGACGTCGTTCATCGTGACCGGCAACTCGCCGGTCCGAAGCAACTGCCCCAACTGCCCGCCCGGCGAACTCGCAGCGGCGGGTGCCCCAACTGGTGATGGATCAGGGTGGGCATCATAACGATGCAGAAACTTATCCACCCAGTTCTCCGATGCCATGCCCGGTTTGGCAACCATCGTGATGAGTAGCAGAGCGATGAATGTCCTGGTGAGCTTCATTCGTAAACTCCAATGAATGAGATGCCGGAACTCCTGACTTCTTCTGTCACAAGTACTTATGAGTGTTTAGCTGAGGCGGAAGGCCGTCCGGAGGAGCCCAAAGCTGTATAAGATACAGCAATCCTGAAGTCCTGGGAGGAGAAATTGCTATCCTCCCGGCAACTTAGCAGTCAAAATGCCTACGCTTCACGCTGTTCGGAGGTCCAAATAAATGACCCGCATTGGTCTGATCCTTCTGATTGCCGCACTTCTGACGATTCCTATAATCGCGGCCCAATTGAAGGTGGATGTCGCTCTTGTCAACGTGGTTGCAACGATCACCGACGAGACCGGACACTATATTCCGGACCTTACTGAAGACGATCTGATTGTCGAAGAGGACGGCCAGCCGCAGACAATCGCGCATCTGAGTCAATCCAGCGACCTCCCGGTGAGCATGGGTATTCTCCTGGATACCAGCGGAAGCATGCTCCGGAAGATCGGCACGGCAACGAGCGCGGTCGAGAAGTTCATTCGCACCGTACACCGGCAGGACGACATCTTCTTGATGACGTTCGCCGACACCCCCGTACTGCGCCAGGACTTCACCGACAATCGCGAAAGGCTTGCTTCGGCGTTGCGCCGCGTAAATGTCGGTGGTGGAACGTCGCTCTACGACGCATTGTATGAAAGCCTGCGTAAAGTTAAAAGCGGCGCCCACGAGAAGAGAGCCATTCTGCTCCTCACGGACGGCGAAGACACAGCCAGCGCACGAACATTCGAATACGCCGAGCAAAGCGTCAAGGAATCCGAAATTCTGGTCTATTGCCTGGGAATTTCTCCGAGCGGCGGGGTGTTGAGCGAGGGAAATCCGAATCCATATCCCGGCGGTCCGACTTACCCCGGAGGCGGCCGGCGGGGTCCGACAAACGGGCCCAGCATCAATCTTCCAATTCCGGGCATTCCAGGCATCCCGGGTATCCCAGGTACGGGTTATCCCGGCAGGTTCCCTGCACTTCCAGCCCAGCAGTATCCAAGGGGCCCGCGGGTTTCACGGGGCGACGAGGACACGGTCGATATGGGCGTCCTGGACGCCTTTGCCGATTCGAGCGGCGGAAAGGCGTGGCTTCTTTCCGGCAACTGGATGGACAATCGAGGGCTGGAGATCGAGAACATTCTGGATGAAATCGCAAACGAATTGCGGAACCAGTACAGCATCGGGTATTACCCGAATCATCCTTTGAACGACGGCAAGTGGCACCACATCGAAATCCGGGCAAAGAATAATCGGTATCGTGTTCGCGCGCGTAAAGAGTATTTCGGCCAGAAGTAATTTCATAAACATTCCTCGTGAGCGACCCTCTGCCGGCCGCTTCGCGGCCGG
>DASXLG010000101.1 GCA_036496425.1 Terriglobia bacterium
CGGAATTGACCTGATAGGGATCACCATACGGGCCATCCCCATCGAGCTGAAGGAAAATGAATCGCGGTGTGTCGTCGGCGAGCCACATCCGCCGGAATTGCGAGTTGGGCGCCATCAGACGCTGAACCGCCGTGTATCGAGTTCCGTAGCCGCCGATGTGGATCCGGAGAGGAAACGCGGTTTGATGGCCATCGTCCTTCGGCAAAATGATTCCAGCCCGCAGGAAGATCGGGCGGCCGTGAAAGCGAGTCAGAACAGCCGATTGAATCTTGACGTACTTCACATACTGATCATCGGAAGGCATCTGCTCTGTCTGCACGGTGCCGGTCAAATCCAAAGCGACCAGCGCGCCCTTGCGAGCATCGAGGTGAACGGACCGCACGCTGCTGAAGCGATCACCTGGGGCATTCGGCGAATTCAGATCGATATTCGTATGCAGGACGGCCTGAACGAAATAATCGCCTGCAGCGAGCATGTCCAGGCTTGAAATCGGAAATGCGTCAGAGGTCTTGTCGATGACCGCCCCACCACCGCCTCCGAGACCGCTTACATCCTTCGCGATCGTAATCGGAGCGTCTGCATCGGCATCGCCAAGCATGGTTCGCGGCTCCGGCCGGTTCGACTTCGAGATAACGACAATAAGACGGCCGGATGCCGGTGGAAGAGGACTCGTAATTTGAAATTGAATAGCCGAGGGCTGTGCGCGCTTGATCGGCGCGGCCAGGAGCAGAATTGCGAAAATTATCGCAACACGCCGCCACATTATTTTGTTTCAGGCTGGGCGGTGATGGTGACGGGCGCACTGCGTTCGTCTTTGTGCGGAATGAAAGGACCGTCGGCAAACCGGAATTTGACGCTGTAACCTCCGACCTTTTCCTGGAGAGTTGCCATTGTCATGAATGTTGCGGTGCCCTGGGGCGGCAGAACAGGCGGCATCACAGGAACTTCGACTGTCTGGGGAAATCTGCCTGTGGTGTCGATCATCTGGACAACAGCGAGGACATTCGCCATTGCCTGGTTGGTCCGGTTTTTGATCGTGCCGGAGACGGAGATGGTTTTCTCGGATATCTCGTGAGTGAGCATCGTCAAGCCGATCGCCTCTCCACCATCAGGGGCCGGCGGAATCATCGCCTGAAGGTAGTCATCACTCATTGGAAGGAGGCTCGCGGCGATGTTTGTGGTCATGGTCGAGAAAACGAAGAGGAGGCCGGCGATAGCCACGGCGATGCCGATCGGCCGGGCAAGCTTCAACTGCTTGCCCGTAAATGACATGTCAACGTGGTATTCATTATTATCGATGGGCATGTGTCCTTAAATAATAACAGGGAAGAAACCACAAGAAGCACAAAAGGCACAAGAACATCTTGTGCCTTTTGTGCTTCTTGTGGTTTCTTCCCTGTTATTCTTCTTTTTCGGCTCCGGGCTTTTCGCCCTTCTTGCCCGGCTTCTCTTCAGCCTTGGCGGCGCGTTCGGCTTTCTTCACTTCCAGTTCGCTTCCGAGAAGCTCGATGATCGCCAGATCTGCACCGTCGCCTTTGCGGTTGCCCAGCTTGATAATCCGGCTGTAACCGCCTTTACGATCAGCGAAACGGGGGGCGATGGTGTCGAAAACTTTCTTTGCAATCGCTTCGCGCAGAAGATACGCCTGCACCTGGCGGCGGGCATGAAGGTTGTCCCGCTTGCCAAGCGTGATCATTTTCTCCGCCAAAGGCCGGACTTCCTTGGCCTTCGGCAGGGTCGTCATCAAGCGCCCGTGGTCGAGAAAATCCGTAACCAGATTTCTCAACAAAGCGCGCCGATGCGACGTATTCCGGCTGAGTTTGCGATTACCGTTTCGATGTCTCATAACGTCTGTTCCGTTTGCGCGGGCATGATCGGACGGCCGTGTTCATCGACCTTCATGCCGAGCGCAAGGTTCATGCTCGAAAGGATTTCCTTAATCTCGTTGAGCGATTTGCGCCCGAAGTTCTTCGTCTTCAGCATCTCGGCCTCAGTCTTGGTGACCAGTTCGCCGATGGTGCGGATATTGGCATTCTTCAGACAATTGTAAGAGCGGACCGAAAGCTCGAGTTCGTCGACCGATTTGTTGAGATGCTCAGCTGCGGCGTCCTGACGAATCTCGGCGGGTTCTTCCACCGGTTCGGGCTTCTCTTCGAATTGAATGAAGATCTGCATGTGATCTTTGATCAGTTTGGCGGCAAGACCGAGCGCGTCCTGCGGCGTGATCGAGCCATTTGTCCAGATCTCGATCGTCAGTTTGTCGTAATCCGTGACCTGGCCCAGGCGCGCGGCTTCAACATAGTAATTGACCTTGCGCACGGGAGAATGGACGGAATCCACGGGAATGTAACCGATACCGAGATCTTCGTCGAAATTGCGATCGGCGGAGACATAACCCCGGCCGTTCTGTATGCGCATCTCGATCTGCAAGGAGCCGCCTTCGCTGACGGTGCCGATGTAAATGTTCTTGTCGAGGATCTCGATATCGGCATCGTGCTCGAGGTTTGCCGAAGTGTAGGCTCCGGGCTGGGTCGCTTTGAGGTAGATGGTCTTGCGCTCATCGCCGTGCAGTTTCAGCGGAATCTGCTTCAAGTTCAGAATGATGTCGGTAGCATCTTCGACGACGCCGGGGATCGAAGAGAATTCGTGCAGCACGCCTTCGATCTTGACCGCCGTGATTGCGGCACCCTCGATCGACGACAGCAAAACCCGGCGAAGTGCATTCCCGATCGTGGTTCCGAAACCGCGCTCGAACGGCTGCGCGGAAAACTGCGCGTATTGATCGGTAGGCACCGGATCGCTGACAGAGATCAGTCTCTTGGGTTTCTGAAAACCTTTCCAAAGCATATTTAGTTCTCCCATCCATGGCCGGCGTTGAGGCCAGCCGCGGAAGCGCCTTACGCGCTCTTATTTTGAGTACAACTCCACGATCATTCTTTCCTGGATCGGCATATTGATGTCTTCGCGTTTCGGCAGAGCCAGGATTTTCCCGGACACGGCTTCGCTGTTGAGTTCAAGCCAGTGCGGGGTACCGCGGCCGCCGACAAGTTCGAGTGCGCCGGCCACCTGAACATTCTTTTTCATCTTCTCCTTCACCGAAACTTCCTGTCCGATGGCAACCTGATAGGAGGGAATGTTGACCTTCTTGCCATTCACCAGCACATGCCCGTGACGAACGAATTGCCGCGCCTGAGCGTGAGTTGTTGCGAAACCGAGGCGGACAAGGACGTTGTCCAGGCGCCGCTCGAGTTGTGCCAGCAGGTTTTCGCCGGTGACGCCCTTCTGCCGGACGGCTTTTTCGAAGTACGACCGGAACTGGTTCTCCAGAACGCCGTACATACGCTTCACCTTCTGCTTCTCGCGGAGTTGGAGGCCATATCCGACGATCTTCGCTTTGCGGTCGTGCCCGTGCTGTCCGGGGGAGAAGTTGCGTTTCTCGATTCCGCAGGACGGCTTGAAACAACGCTCGCCTTTCAGGAACAACTTCATCCCTTCTCTGCGGCACAGCCTGCAAACGGGTCCTATGTATCTAGCCAAATCTGATCTCCTTAAATTTCGAACTTCCAATCTCGAATTTCGAATCTCCATTTGAAATTCGAAACTGGAAATTCGAAGTTGGAAATTTGAATCACACTCTTCTTCGTTTCGGCGGCCGACAACCGTTGTGAGGTATCGGCGTCACGTCCCGAATCGCTCTCACTTCCAAACCAGCCGTCTGCAATGCCCGAATCGCCGAATCGCGTCCCGACCCTGGCCCTTTGACGCTGACTTCCAGTGTGCGCATTCCGGCTTCACGGGCGCGATTGGCCGCAGTCATCGCGGCCTGCTGCGCGGCGAACGGTGTCCCTTTGCGGGATCCTTTAAAGCCGAGCGATCCCGCGCTGGACCAGCACACGACGTTGCCTTCCATGTCGGCGATCGTCACGGTCGTATTGTTGAACGACGCCTGGATATGGGCGATGCCCGCCGGCACGATCCGCTTCTCTTTCTTCTTTGCACCCTTTTTCTTGGGTTGACCAGCCATTGAATTCTCCGATCGGTTTAAGTCTTCGCGCTTGCCTTCTTACGAACAGCGATCGCGCCGCGGCGCGGTCCTTTCCGTGTCCTCGCGTTGGTATGTGTACGTTGGCCATGAACCGGCAATCCACGCCGGTGGCGAAGGCCGCGATACGCTCCGATTTCCATCAAGCGTTTAATGTTGAACGAAATTTCCTTCCGAAGGTCGCCTTCGACTCGATGTTGCTCTTCGATGACCTTGCGGATTTTGTTGACCTGATCATCATTCAGTTCACGGACTTTCGTGTCGGGATGGACTTCGGCCGAAGCAAGGATATTGTTCGCCTGGGAACGGCCGATCCCGTAGATATACGTAAGACCGATCTCGATGCGTTTATTCGGCGGAAGATCTACGCCAGCAATACGTGCCATGGTTTAGCCCTGCCTCTGCTTGTGTTTGGTATTGACGCAAATCACGCGCACGACGCGTTTGCGGTGCACAATCTTGCACTTGTCACAAATCTTCTTAACGGATGCTCTGACTTTCATATCTATTCACCAATCATCACTTGTATCTGTATACGATCCGGCCCCGGGTCAGGTCGTACGGTGACAACTCGACCGCGACTTTGTCTCCGGGCAAGATTCTGATAAAGTTCTTCCGCATCTTTCCCGAGATGTGAGCCAGCACCTGGTGCTTATTGTCCAATTCGACACGAAACATCGCATTCGGCAGCGGCTCGATCACCGTCGCAATGACTTCAATAGCGTCTTCTTTAGGCAATCGCCTTATTTCCTTCCATTAGTAACGGGCGTCGGAACCGTTTCGATGATCTTCAGGATCTCCTCCGTCACCTGGCCAATGGGTCTCATGCCGTCTACCTGATGATAGACGCCTAAGCTTTTGTAAAATTCCACGAGCGGCTGATTCTTCATGCGAAACGTCCGGAACCGCTCGAGAATCAGGTCTTCCCGGTCGTCGGACCGGTGAATGAGACCTTTGCCGCATTTGTCACACATATTGTCGGCCTTCGGTACTCGGCTGTACTGGTTATAGATCTCACCGCAGCCCGGGCACATCAACCGTCCGATCAATCGTTTTTCCTGGCGCAGCCGTTCGGAATCCGCGCCGATTTCGATCACCGACAATTCGTCACCGCTGTTCATCTGCGCGCGAAATGTGTATGCCTGTGAAACGGTGCGCGGATAACCGTCCAGGATGAAACCTTTCTGGCAATCGTCACGCTGAATCCGGTCCGCAACAATACCGTTGACGATCGTATCGCTGACAAGTTCGCCGGCATCCATCTTGGTCTTGGCTTCGCATCCGAACGGCGTTTTGTTCGCGATTGCTTCGCGCAGCATGTCGCCCGTCGAGACCTGCGGAATCTGCAGCCTCTGCATAATTGATCTCGCCTGCGTCCCTTTGCCAGCGCCGGGATGACCTACCAGGATCACGATCTTCCGGCCCATCTAACTTCTTCTCCCTCGAACTCGATTCTTCTTCATGAAACCGTCATAGTGACGCATGATCAACTGCGACTCGACCATCTGAATAGTATCCATCGCTACTCCGACCACAATCAACAGAGAGGTTCCGCCAAAATAGAAGTTCACGCGAAGGCCCTGAGTAATCCATTGCGGCAGCCTGGCGTCCAGCCCCGCTCCGATAAATGGAATACTCTGCACGTGGAAACCAGTTATAAGGAATTCTGGAATAATGGCAATCAAGGCAAGGTACAGCGCGCCGACTAAAGTAAGCCGGGTCAGAATAGAGTTGACATATTCCGCTGTCCGTTTACCCGGCCGGATGCCCGGAATAAATCCGCCATACTTCCGCATGTTATCCGCAACTTCGTTCGGGTTAAAGATGATCGAAGTATAGAAGTAGCAGAAGAAGATGATGCCGACAACATAGAGAAGGTTGTAAATAGGCTCGCCAAATCGCAGCGCGTCCGTCACTCTGGTCAGGAAGTGGCCGATCCCGGAAGTATTGTCTTTGATAACCAGGCCGAAGGTCTGAGGAAACGTCAGGATGGACGACGCGAAGATAACGGGAATAACGCCGCCTGTATTCACGCGGAGGGGGAGATGGGTCGATTGCCCGCCCAGCACCCGCCGTCCGACGACGCGCTTCGCGTATTGTACCGAAATTCGCCGTTGCCCGCGCTCCACCAGAACAATGAAGGCGATAATCACAACCATCGCAGCCAGAAGAAGCAGAACGACGAAGACCGACCATTCACCGGTACTGATTTTGTCGTAAACATCGGCGATGCCGCGGGGCAGGCCGACAACGATACCGGCAAAAATAATCAACGACATTCCGTTCCCGATGCCGCGATCGGTGATTTGTTCTCCCAGCCACATGATGAACGCGGATCCGGTCGTCAGCGTCAACATGGTCATCACGATGAAACCGATACCCGGATTCACGACGAATCCCGGTTGGCGCTCGAGTGCAATCGCGATTCCCGCCGATTGAACGGCGCTAAGAACAACCGTGAGGTAGCGAGTGTAGGTCGTGATTTTCCGGCGTCCGAGTTCGCCCTCTTTGGAGAGTTTCTCCAGGTAGGGCCAGACAACCGTCAACAGCTGAAGGATGATCGACGCCGTGATGTACGGCATGATGCCCAACGCAAAAATTGTCAAACGCCGGAAATTGCCGCCCGAAAACAGATCCAGCATACCGAAAACGGTTCCGGCATTGTTCGAGAAGAAATTGGACAACGCCTGCGAATCGATGCCGGGTGTCGGGATAAACGCACCGATGCGGTACACACCGAGGAGCGCGAACATGAACGCGATCCGTTTCCGGAGATCCGGCACATTAAATATGTTTTGTAGCGCTTCGATCACAGGCTGATTACCTCGACGGTGCCTCCGGCTTTCGTGATTTTTTCACGGGCACTCTCCGTAAAATAATGGGCGGAGACGTGGAGCGCGCGGTCGATCTGGCCGTCGCCAAGCACGCGCAGGCCGTTCGGGGCGACCTTGCGGATAATGCCTTTATCGACGAGCTCCTGGGGTCCTACTTTCGTTCCGTTTTCGAATTTCGCCAGATCGCGAATATTCACGGCCGAGAATTCCTTCCTGAATATCGCGTTCGTGAAGCCGCGCTTCGGCATGCGCCGGTGCAACGGCATCTGACCGCCTTCGAAACCGCGCTTCTGGCTGCTGCCCGAACGGGACCACATGCCTTTGCTTCCGCGAGCGGCTGTTTTTCCGTGTCCTGAGCCGGGCCCGCGTCCGATTCGTTTGGTCTTGTGCGTGGATCCCGGATCCGGCCTTAAGGTGTTGATACCTGACATAATTATTGCTCCAGAATCCGCACGAGGTGCGGAACCTTCGCCACCATCCCCCGGATGGCCGGCGTGTCCTCGGCTTCACGAATCGCATTCAGCTTGCGCAGCCCCAGCCCTTTGACAACGAGTTTCTGCTGTACATTGAAGCCGATGGCGCTTCGGTAATATTGAATCTTCAACTTGCCTGCGGCCGCTTTATTGTTCGTCGCCATGTGTTACCCCAAAATCTCTTCCAGTTGTTTCTCGCGCAGTCTGGCAACTTCCTGCGGGTCCTTAAGACTGCGCAACCCCTCGAACGTCGCCTTGATGACGTTGTGGGGGTTCGAAGTTCCGATCGACTTCGTCAGGATATTTTGCACGCCGGCGGCTTGCATTACCGCGCGAACGGCGCCGCCGGCAATAATTCCGGTACCTTCGACGGCGGGCTTCAGCAGCACACGGCCGGCACCGAACAAACCCATTATCTGGTGCGGGATCGTGTTATTGGTCAACGGAACCTTGATCAAATTCTTTTTTGCGGCCTCTATGGCTTTACGAATGGCCTGGGCAACTTCTTTCGCTTTTCCGTTCCCGTATCCGACGTGTCCGCCTTCGTCACCGACAACTACAAGCGCGCTGAAACTCAGATTTTTACCGCCCTTGACGACTTTCGTGACGCGGTTGATCGACACGACGGTGTCTTTCAGTTGCAATGGTGCAGGATCGATTCGTCTGGTATTGCGCACTAAAATTTCAGGCCCGCTTCCCGGGCTGCCTCCGCTAATGCCTTGACTCTGCCGTGGTAAAGGTAGCCGCCGCGATCGAACAGAACGGCGCCGATGCCCTTCTCCTTCGCGCGTTCGGCAACAAGCTTTCCGACCGCCTTTGCAGCAGCGATATTGCCGCCCTGTTTGACGTCCTTTTTCGTATCGACGTCCAGCGTGGACGCAGCTGTCAATGTGGTGCCCTTGGAGTCGTCAATGATCTGGGCGTAAATGTGTTTGTTGCTTCTGAAGACGGCGAGACGCGGCCGGCCAGGCGACCCGCTGAGATGCTTGCGGATGCGCTCATGGATCCGCATCCGAACTTCATTGGACGATACAGTTGCCATACTTATTTACCTCCGGCCTTTCCGGCTTTCTTCTTCAGGACCTCGCCGGAGTACCGGATGCCCTTGTTCTTGTATGGGTCCGGCTTCTTCAACGATCGGATATTCGCCGCAATCTGTCCGACTTGCTGGCGGTCCACCCCGGTGATGACCAGCCGCGTCTGCTTGTCAACCGTTATGCTGATTCCAGGCGGAATCGGATACTCGATCGGATGGGAAAAACCCAGCGTAAAAACCACCGAGTTCTTTCTCTGTTCCGCGCGGTAGCCCACACCGACGATTTCCAGTTCCCGGGAAAAACCTTCGGTCACTCCGCGGACGGCATTGGCGACCAGAGCACGCGCCAGACCGTGAAAAGCCCGCTGCGGCCCGCTGTCGTCCAGGCGTACTGCAACGAGTTGCTTGTCTTTTTGCTGCCACTTGATTCCCGGTGGAATGAGGTTGGTCACACTTCCCTTTGGACCGGTAACGACGACCGTATCCGGCTTGATGTCGACCTTGACCTTGTCGGGCACGGGAATGGGCTTTTTACCAATTCTCGACATACGTTCTTCCTCAGTAGATATTGCAGAGCAGCTCGCCGCCGAAACCCTGCCTGCGCGCCTGCTTACCGGTCATCACGCCATGTGACGTCGTCAGAATGTTGATACCCAGGCCGCCGAGCACTCTCGGAATTTCCGTTTTCGATACGTAGACGCGGCACCCCGGCCGGCTGATACGTTCGATATTGGAGATGACGTGCTCGCCTTTCGGCCCATATTTCAAGAAGAGCGTGAGAAAGTTTTTCCCTTCCTCGTCGCTGGTCTTGAAATGAGAAATGTAACCCTCTTCTTTCAGGATCCGGGCAATCTCCACTTTCAGTCTCGACGCGGGCATATCCACTTTCTGATGCTTCGCCTGAACCGCATTCCTGACGCGGGTCAACATGTCTGCAATCGGATCGGTCATTTAAGTTAAACCTCGTTTACTTGGCACGCCGGATCACCAGCTGCTCTTGATTACGCCCGGGACCTCGCCCGAGAGCGACAACTGCCGGAAGCAAATTCGGCAGAGCTGGAACTTTCGAAGGAAGCCGCGAGGACGGCCACAGCGCTTGCAGCGGCTGTGGTATCGAACGGCGAATTTCTTCTTCTTTGCTTCTTTAGCAACGGCGGACGTTCGAGCCATTCTTTCTCCTATTGCCTAAACGGCTTGCCTGAACGGCATTCCAAACTGTCTTAATAATTCCCTGGCCTCATCATCGCTGCGGGCTGTCGTGACAATCGTCACGTTCATGCCGCGAATCTTGTCCACTTTTTCGTACGAAATCTCCGGGAAGATCAATTGATCCCGGAGCCCCAGCGTGTAGTTCCCCCGGCCGTCGAACGACTTGGTCGAGACACCGCGGAAATCGCGCACGCGCGGCAGAACGACGCTGGTCAAACGATCGAGGAATTCAAACATGCGTTCGCCGCGGAGCGTGACAGCCGCCCCGATCGGCATGTGCTGCCGCAGTTTGAAGTTCGCGATGGACTTCTTTGCCCGCGTAACGACCGGACGCTGGCCCGAAATGCGGCCCAGCTCATCCACAGCAACATCGAGAATCTTCGCATTTGCCACGGCTTCGCCAAGTCCCATATTGATGACAATCTTTTCCAGTTTCGGCACAGCCATGACGTTCGCGTATTTGAAGTGCTTCATCAGCGCAGGAACGATTTCCTTGGTGTAGCGCACCTTCAAACGCGGCGGCTCCTGCGGGCCTTTCGGCCTGGCAGCTTTCTTTCCCGCTTCCTGCGGTGCGGCTTCTGCCGCGTCCTTCGCGGCTTTGCCTTTCTTCGGCTTCTCTTCTTTCTTACTCACGTCGGTTCTCCAGGGACTACTCGATAGTGCTTCCGCATTTCTTGCAGGCCCGCACGGTGCGGTCGTCCGCAAGAACTTTGTTGGCGATGCGCGTGTGCTGTTTGCAGCTTTTGCAGACGATCGCGACATTGGACATGTGAATCGGCGCTTCTTTCTCGACGATGCCGCCCTTGATATTGCGCTGCGGATTCGGCCGGGTGTGGCGCTTGATCATCTGGACGCCTTCAACCACGATCTTCTGATCCTTCGGGATCACGATCAGCACACGACCGCTTTTTCCACGATCCTTCCCGCGCAGGACAAATACTTCATCATTCTTTTTGATTGGAGGAAGGGCCGGCATTAGATCACCTCCGGAGCCAATGAAACAATTTTCATGAATTTCTTGTCGCGCAACTCGCGCGCAACGGGTCCGAACACACGGGTTCCGATCGGTTCGTGATCGTCATTGATAAGGACGGCGGCGTTGGTATCGAACCGGATATATGTCCCGTCTTTGCGGCGCGTCTCCTTGCGGGTACGGACGATGACGCACTTCACAACCGATCCCTTTTTGACGTTGCTGTCCGGGCTGGCTTCCTTCACCGAAGCCGTGATGATATCGCCCAGGCCGGCCTTGAGGCCGGTCGATCCTCCGAGCGGCAGGATGCAGGCGAGCCGCTTTGCTCCCGAATTGTCGGCCACCTCGAGGATGGTTCTCATTTGAACAGGCATGACTTCTTACACCCCCGTCGTCGATGCGCGGATAACCTCTTTGAGGCTCCACCGTTTGTTTTTGCTGAGAGGGCGGCTCTCAACGATTCGAACCATGTCGCCTTCGTGAGCCTTACCGTGCTCGTCATGCGCCATGAACTTCGAACGCTTCGTCATGATGCGTTTGTACACCGGATGCGCCACTCGCCGCCGCACTTCCACGACGATTGTCTTCTGCATCTTGGTGCTGGTGACAATGCCGACTTTTTCCTGCCGGTGACGGACTTCTTTTTCGTTGGTAGTCGCTGTTTCAGCCATTATTCTTCTCGCGCAAAATCGTTAACAACCGCGCCTTGTCCTTCCGCAATTCCCGCATTTTGTTGAGGCTCTCTGTCTGGCCCATGGCCCACTGAAAACGCAGCTTGAACATCTGCTCATTCATCTCTCCGTCCTGCCGCTGCAACTCCTCGGAGGTCATGTCGCGAAGTTTCTTTGCCCGATCTCCAGATCTCACTGCGCTCCCCCCGTCTTTTCTGCACGCTCTTCGCGCATCACAAACTTCGTGTGCACCGGCAGCTTCTGGGCTGCCAGGCGCATGGCTTCGCGCGCGACGGTTTCCGGCACACCTTCCATTTCGTAGAGAATGCGGCCGGGCTTCACAACGGCCACCCAGTATTCGGGCGCGCCCTTCCCTTTACCCATACGGGTTTCCGCAGGCTTCTTCGTAACGGGCTTGTCGGGAAAAATCCGGATCCAGACTTTACCGCCGCGCTTGACGAAACGCGTGATCGCGATACGGCCGGCCTCGATCTGGCGGTCGGTAATCCACGCGGCATCGAGCGTCTTCAAACCGAAATCACCGAATTCGAGTGATGAACCGCGCCACGCCTTGCCTCTCATGCGGCCGCGCTGCTGTTTCCGGTACTTGACTTTCTTTGGCATCAACATGGTTCAGTTCCTCTAGATGCGCGCCGCCGCAGGCCCCTGCGGCTGTTTGCTCGGCAGAATCTCGCCTTTGTAAATCCAGCACTTGACTCCGATGACTCCGTAAGTGGTATAGGCCTGCGCAAAGCCATAATCCACATCCGCGCGAAGGGTATGCAGCGGGAGCCGGCCCTGCAGATACCACTCTGAACGCGCGATTTCGGCGCCGTTCAACCGGCCGCTGACGCGGACCTTGATCCCCTTGGCGCCGAAGCGCAGGGCCGAGTCGACCGACTTTCTCATGGCGCGGCGGAAAGCGATGCGTTTCTCGAGCTGCATTGCAATCGATTCCGCGACGAGTTGCGCATCAAGTTCAGGACGATGAATCTCCTGAATATTGATGTAGACCTCACGGTTCGTCCGCTTTTGAACATCGATTTTGAGCTTGTCGATTTCCGCGCCTTTACGACCGATGATGATTCCCGGACGCGACGTGTAGATCGTGATCCGGAGCTTGTTTGCCATCCGCTCCACTTCGATGTTGCTCACACCGGCGTGGCCGAGCTGCTTCTTCAGATCGCGCTTCAGCTTCAGGTCCTCGTGAAGAAGGCGGCTGTAATCGCGCTTGGCGAACCATCGTGACCGCCAGGGCTTGGTAACGCCAAGACGGAATCCATAAGGATGTGTCTTCTGACCCATTATTCTCTCTCTCCAAGTTCGATGGTGATGTGCGACGTACGGCGCTGATAACGGTATGCGCGGCCCATTGGCGCAGGGCGGATTCGCTTCAAGCGCGGCCCTTCGTTGATAAAGCACGTCTCAACGAACAGGTTGTCCACATCCACGTTCTCGTCTTTCTGAGTCGCGTTCGCGACTGCGGACTTTACGACTTTCTCGATCTCACGCGTCGACTTCGGTTTGTTGGTGAACTTCAGCGTCATCAACGCCTCGTTCACGTTCTTGCCTCGAATGAGGTCGACGACCAGCCGCGCCTTCTGCGGCGACATCCGGATGAATCTGCTTGTAGCTTTGCTCTTCATAAGACTTCCCTGGCGCCTCAGCCCGCTTTCGGAGCTGCGGAAGCTGCCCCACCGCCGCCCGCAGATGCCGCCGGTGCGACCGCCTTGTCCTTTCCGCCTGAGGCACTATGGCCTTTGAACGTGCGCGTCGGCGCGAACTCGCCGAGCTTGTGACCGACCATGTTTTCCGTCACATAAACTGGAATGAATTTCTTCCCGTTGTGCACCGCAATCGTGTGACCGACCATCTCCGGGATGACCGTTGACCGGCGCGACCACGTCTTATATATCTTCTTTTCGTTCCGGGCATTCAATCCGGCAATGGCCTTCGCCAGGGGTTCATCGATAAACGCACCCTTTTTTTGTGAACGCATGCTACTTGCTCTTCCTCTTCACGATGAACTTGTCAGTTCGTTTGTTGTTTCGTGTTTTGTATCCGAGCGTCGGTTTGCCCCATGGCGTCATCGGATGATATCCCTTGACGCGGCCTTCACCACCACCATGCGGATGATCGACGGGATTCATGACGACACCGCGATTTGTAGGGCGAATACCCATGTGACGCGTGCGGCCCGCTTTGCCGATCGTGATGTTCTCGTGATCCAGGTTCCCGACCTGGCCGATCGTGGCGCTGCAATCCACATTGACGAGCCGCACTTCACCGGAAGGCAGCTTCACGTGCGCATAAGTGCCTTCCTTCGCGACAAGCTGCGCGGCAGCGCCGGCACTTCGGGCCATTTGCGCGCCCTTGCCGGGCCGCAGTTCGATGTTATGAACGGTTGTACCGAGCGGAATGTTCTTCAGGGGCAGCGAATTGCCGACCAGAATATCCGCCTCGGGTCCGGCGATGACCGACATGCCAACCTTCAGGCCAACCGGCTGAAGAATGTACCGCCGCTCGCCGTCGGCATAACAAAGCAGAGCGATGAAGGCGGAGCGATTCGGATCGTATTCGATGGTTTCCACCTTCGCGGGAATCCCGATCTTGTCGCGCCGGAAATCGATCAGGCGATAATGCTTCTTATTTCCGCCGCCACGATGATTAATCGTCATCTGGCCGTAATTGTTGCGGCCATCGATCCGGTTTTTCCGTTCGAGCAATGGCTTATGGGGCTCATCGGTCGTGAGATCCACCTT
The DNA here is from genome assembly GCA_036496425.1 of Terriglobia bacterium. Taxonomy (NCBI): domain Bacteria; kingdom Pseudomonadati; phylum Acidobacteriota; class Terriglobia; species Terriglobia bacterium. The sequence goes on from DASXLG010000101.1 coordinate 14,001, forward strand.
GTAATCGATGACCGTTTTGAACCGAAGGGAATGGGTTTTTGGCCTGAAACTCTTGATAGCCATTACAGATTATCTCCGTACTCGATCATCTTCTCACCTTCGCGGAGCGTGACATATGCCTTCTTCCAGTCCGATCGATAACCGGTGTACTTGCCGCGGCGGCGCATCTTTCCTGGAACAACCATCGTGCGAACCGCCTGCACTTTCACTTTGAAGAACTGCTCGACCGCTTCCTGGATTTGCTTCTTGCTCGCGCTGTCGGCAACCTCAAAGCAGAGAGTGCGCTCGTTTTCTTTAAGAGTGAGGCCTTTTTCAGTAATCACTGGACGTTTGATGACATCGTAAAGGGTGCTCATTTCGCCAGCACCTCCTGCAGAGCCTGAATTGCCGCCTTCGTGAAAACCACGTGCCTGGCGTTCAAAACGTGATACGGCGTTACCTGAAGATTGGGAAGCAGTTGAACGTCACTCATATTGCGCGCGGCAAGCCAGAGGTTCGGATTCTCTTGGTGGTCCACCAGCAGAACTTTGCGGTCGAAACCAAGGCCGGCCAGCGCCTGTAAGAACGCTTTGGTTTTGTGGCTTTCGAGCGCGAACGCATCGACAATGTTCAATTGATTTTCTTTGAGCTTCTTGGCCAGGGCCGATTTGAGCGCGGCGCGGAACATTTTCTTGGGCAGAGGAGCTTCGTAGTTTCGCGGGCGAGGCCCGAAAACCGTACCGCCTTTACGCCACAGCGGATTGCGGATTTCTCCGACGCGCGCTCGGCCGGTACCTTTCTGACGCCACGGTTTTTTGCCGCTGCCCGAGACTTCGGCTCGGGTCTTCGTATTGTGCGTCCCCGACCGAAGGCCCGCCAGATACTGCTTCACCGCCAGGTGCATGAGACCTTCATTGATCGGGCCGCCGAAAACCGCGTCTTCGAGATCGACCTTTCCGACGACTTCGTTCTTTAAGTTTTTGACATCTACGGTTGCCATTGTTAGCTTTTCCCCACGCCTATCGCCCTGATTTCTCCACGACGAGGTATCCGCCCGCCGGGCCCGGCACTGCACCGCGCACGAAGAGAAGATTGTTTTCCTGATCGATACTGGCCACGCGAAGGTTCTGCACGGTGATGCGTGCGTTGCCCAGATGTCCGGCCATGCGCATCCCCTTCAGAACGCGCGATGGATACGCCGAAGATCCGATCGAGCCGGGCGCCCGATGGAACATCGACCCATGCGTCGCGCGGCCGCCGCGGAAATGGTGCCGCTTGACGAAACCCGCAAAACCCCGGCCTTTACTCGTTCCGATGATGTGGACGAGTTCATTCGGATTGAAGATACTCACCATCACCTTGTCGCCTGGATTCGCAGCTTCGTCACCCTCCACTGCCAATTCGCGGACAAACCGGGCGGGCGCGACATTCGACTTTTTGAAGTGTCCCGTCATCGGCTTATTCACGCGCTTCGGCTTGATGAATTCGACAAACCCGAGCTGAACGGCGTCGTAGCCATCCTTTTGTTTTGTCTTTTTCTGGACGACGACGCAAGGGCCCGCCTGAATGACCGTAACAGGAACAACGGTGCCGTCAGCCTGCAGCAACTGCGTCATCCCGACTTTCTTGCCGAGTAATCCGTTGATCATTTTGCGTGCTCCCGCCCGAACGCCTTAATCTCCACGTCAACGCCGGCAGGCAGATCGAGCTTCATCAGCGCGTCGACCGTCTGCGGCGTCGGCTCCAGGATGTCGAGCAGCCGTTTATGCGTCCGAATCTCGAATTGCTCACGCGATTTCTTGTCGACGTGCGGCGAACGGAGAACCGTAAACTTGTTGATAATCGTTGGAAGCGGAATCGGTCCCGCGACACGCGCGCCGGTCCGCTTGGCCGTGTCGACAATTTCGGTGGCCGACTGGTCCAGCACCCGGGAATCGTACGCCTTCAATCGAATTCGAATCTTTTCGTTCAGCATAAAATTTAGGCAATAATCTCCGCAACCGTACCGGCGCCGACCGTACGTCCGCCTTCACGAATGGCGAACCGCAGCCCCTTTTCCAACGCCACCGGCGTGATCAATTCGATCGCCAGGCTCACATTGTCCCCCGGCATCACCATCTCCA
>DASXLG010000102.1 GCA_036496425.1 Terriglobia bacterium
ATGGGCTGTATTGGCACCAGCTTTGCCACGGGCTTGCCATTCTTACCGAGCACGATCTCTTCACCAGCGGCTACGCGGTCCAACAAACGCGACAAATGTGTCTTGGCGTCATGAACGTTTAACAGCTTCATCCAAGCCTCCCGGGAAGAACTCGACTAAGTTTAGTCCATCTCTTGGATCCGATTCAATCCAGTGGGCGATCCCCATGATTTAGAATCTCATGCGAGATTCTGTGGCTGAATCGCGCCCATTTCATTGCTTGACTCCAGGAACAAATCAACCATAAGTTATGTTCTGACCATCGGGAGGAAGCATGAGAACCCTTTACATCGCCGGATTGATCCTAGTGTCGTCCTCGATCCTGTTATCCGGACAGGCGCAACAGACCGCGCGGCCTCAGCGCCCACCCCTGCCGGCTCCGCTTCCTCAGAATGAATTCATCACCAACCGGCCCACGAATACGCCGACGTCCTCGGCGGGCCAGGAATATCGCGTCGGTCCGGATGACCTGATCGACATTACGGTATTCGAGGCGCCGGACCTCGGAGGCGCCAGCCGCGTGTCGGCGACCGGTTCGATGACGTTGCCGCTGGTTGGTCCTATCAACGTCGCGGGGCGCACGATTCGCGAAGTCGAGCAGTCGGTGGAGACAGCGCTGAAGAGCAAGTATGTCAACGATCCTCATGTGACTGTTTTCGTGAGGGAGTATGCGTCGCAGCCGGTCTCGATCATCGGTTCTGTGAGGGTGCCGGGTATCTACCAAATCAAGGGCGAGAAGGATCTTTACGGGATGCTGGCTCAGGCAGGAGGCCTCGATGCTGAAGCAGGCAGCACCATACAGATCATTCGAGCGAAATCGGCTTCCGCGGATTCCGAAGAGGCGTCGAAACCTGCAGAGACCGTCTCGATTAACATCCAGGACCTGACGGAAAACGGCAAAACCGAACTCAATGTTCCGATCCGCGCGGGAGATACCATCAATGTTCTCCGCGCCGGATCGATATTCGTTGAAGGCGAAGTCATGCGCCCCAACGAATTCGTTCTTCGCAACGGCAAGAATGTCACCGTGGCCCAGGCGATCGCGTTAGCGAACGGGATGACAAAGGATGCCAGAAAAAAGGACTGCGTTGTGTTCCGAATTCACAAAGACGGCAGCAAAGAGGAGATTAAAGCCGATGCCGGCAAGATTCTCAGAGGAGAGGCGATGGACGTCACGATGCTTCCCAACGATATCCTCTTTATCCCCGCGAGCAAGCTGAAGCCGGCAGCACTGCGCGCGCTGGACTCCACCATCGCCGTCGCGATGGGCCGGATCATCTACTCCGGACTCTAATCCGCGCCCTGCGGCGGCAAGCGCGTCGAAGCCGCATCACTCACAGCGACGGAAGCGAAGAACGAGTTCGGCCGTGTTCTCGAAACCGTTATGCAAGACGGTATTGTGGTCATCACAAAACACGATGCTCCGAAGGCTGTTCTCATATCCATCGAAGAATTCGAAGCGCTGTCTCAGGCCACTGAGCACAAGCTGGACACGCTCACGGCAGAATTCGACGCTCTGTTCGAACGGATGCAGACAGCTAAAGCTCGCGCCGGAATGCAGGCCGCTTTCGAAGCGTCACCCGGGAAGCTCGCCAGGGCCGCTGTAACAGCCGCGGCCAAGCCTGCAAAACGCCCGAGGCATGCCTGACAAGCGGCCGTGTATCCTGGCCGCCGCCAATTTTGCCTAAGGGCGTGTTCGATTCATGCGAAGCCAATCGCGGAATGCCTCGAGGCGCGGCAGGGATTCGCGGTCTTTCGTGCGATTCGCCGCCTGTTTGCTTCTGATAATGTCGTCGATGCTGCAAACCGGAAAGCCGTCCGGTTCCGCGCGCCGCTCCCATGCGTCTGAGAACCGCTCGATGCCGTCCGGCGCATAGATGATGTCCAGATCGAAAGGGCCGTTCTTCAGCTGGATAAAATCCTTGCCTCGTTCCAGGTCATTTTGTTGCTCTCGAGTCAAAGAGAAACCGAGATCCAGCAACCCGGAAGCCAGCGCGCGTCCGTTGTCCTGCGACTTATCGACAAAGAGATCGGCGTCTTGGGTCGTATCCGGAAAGCCGAGCAGGATCGCTCCGGATTTTCCTATGAAAAGGTAGCGCACTCCGTGACGCGAAAGCGCGGCCCGCAGCTCAGAAGCCTGGCGGTACTCAAATGCGGCCATACCCGAGCCACGACGGCAGATTTGTTTCGCACCACTGGCGGTACTCCTCCATCGTCGTGAAAGCGCGATAAGGCGCATCATCCAGTACCGGCTTATACGTGTGAATGAAAGCGTATCGAAGACGGGTCTCGATCGGCCGGCGTGAAGCCGCTTCGAATTCCTCTACCCATTCGGCCGGAATCTGCTTTTCCTCCGTTTGCCCCATGCTGGAATTATATGACTAAAAGTCGTCTTCGTCGGTTTCGGGCAGGATAGGCTGCTCGACGATTTCCCGCCATGTGTCCAGGGCGCCCGGTGCGGCGCGGTTTTGATTCAAAAGTCAATGACCGCATTCTGGATCGCGGCCAGCGGCAGCGGTTCCTTCATCACGATCTCCCTCAAATTGATGGTGTCCGCGACGAACATGACGCTATTTTACTTTAAGCGCCTTGTTTCCTGCCTTTGATCCAGCGGCGGAACGCTTTGATGGCGGGCGTCTGACCTTCGACGGCGCTCTGCTCGACGAAGCGCGCCAGGACGGCGTTCGTCAGGATGGGAAAGAACCGGCTGGCGGGAATCCGGGCGTAGGTTTCGCCCTGGAGGGCATGGATCTCGGCTGTCTTTTGCCGCACCAGATATCGCCAGATTTCAGGCACACCGAATGCCGCGTAAATCGGAAGCTTGCGCAGCGATTGGTGCGACTTGTCCACTTCGATCACCAGGTCCGGCGGGGGATCCGTTTCCAGATTGATCTCTTCTTTTCCAGCGATCCTCTCGAGGTTGCCGATGTAAAAGCACGTATCGGGCTCGGTTCCCTTCAGATACCGTTTCCTCTTGTGCGTACTGCCGGCATCGCCTTCAATGTCGATATTCAACTCCTCGGCCAGGACGGCAACCATCCGGGCAATGAAAAATTCGCGCTTGCCATGAGCACGTGAGGTTGTCACAAAATCCAACCTGCCCTGGTCGTATGTGATTCGCAGGCCGGATCTGTCGACGAACTGTTCCAGGACCGATTCGTATTCGTCCCATGACACGTTATCCAGCGTAAGAACGGCGCCCGGCGGGAGGTTGTCCACCGCGTCGCGAATGTTGGAAGTGGTTGCCTGCATGTGCCCATTTTACCTTATTACTGCTGCGCGCTGCCGCGCTTGCGCTTCGCCATTTACTGCTGCGCGCTGGCGCGCTTGCGCTTCGCTATAACTGCGACAAGCTGTCCAGGTCGCACCGTGCCGCCGGGGCGGAGGGGCGCGAGCCAGGCGAGGCGGCCTTCGGAGGGTGCGATGATCGTGAGGCGAGTAAGATCGAGCTGGAGTTGCTCGAGTTCGCGGTAGAGCGCGGACGCGTCAGTGCGGCGCAGTTCGGCAAGGTCGATGCGGGTGAGGAGCGAGGCGCGGCGGCTTAGCAGCGCCCGGGTATCGAGCTGCACCAGGATGTCGCCGGTGCGGACGCGTGCGCCTTCGCGAACGGCGATTCCGGAGATGCAGCCGGTTGTCGTGCTCACCACGCGAACTCCTTCGGGTGGGCAGCATCCACAACACAGCCATAAGACCGCCATTATTGCGATTTGGAGCCGCCGCATAGCTCGAGGATGCGGTCCACCTGGACCGGCCGGTGAGAGATCACGATCGTGGTGGCGCGGCCGCGGCGCGAATCGATCACGGCCTGGACGGCGAGTTCGGATGGCGCGTCGAGGTGGCCGGCGGGTTCGTCCAGAATCAGGATCGGCGGGTTCGCCACGATCGCGCGGGCGAGCGCGATCTGCCGGCGCTGGCCGCCGGAAAGGGCCAGGCCGCGCTCACCCACCTGCGTGTCATATCGGTCCGGCAGGCGTTCCGCGAATTCGCTGACCCGTGCGGTTTCGGCGGCGGCCCGGATTTCCAGGTTGGAGGCGAGCGGCGAGGCCAGCCGGATGTTTTCGGCGATGCTGCAGTTCAATAGAACGATGTCCTGGGGGACATAAGCGATCTCGCGGCGCAGGCAGGTCAGGGTGTAGTCGCGCGCGTCGGCGCCGTCGATCAGGATGCGGCCGGATTTCGGCTCGAGCAGCCGCGCGATCAGGCGCACCAGCGTCGTCTTGCCGCAGCCGCTCTCCCCGGTAATGCCGGCGCACTCGCCCGCCTCGATCTTCAGATTCACGCCTTCGAACAGCGGACGCCGCGCGCCATAACTGAACCCGACGTTCTGGAATTCGACGGCTCCTTTCAAAGGGCGATCGATGGCGGGCGCGCGCTCTTTGCGCGACTCCGGCTCCAGCTCCAGCACATCGCCGAGCCGGCCGGCCGCGGTCACGGCCTCCTGGATCGGCTGGTTGGCACTGGCGAGGCGTTCGACCGGCCCGAGGATCGCAGACAGCAGCGTGTACAGGCCCATCAGGCGGCCGGTGCTCAGCGTTCCCGCGATCACCTGGTGTCCGCCGATCCAGAGCAAACCGAGTGGGGAGATGCCTGCTATCAGCGACGTGATCGTCGTCGAGTAAGAGGCTATTCTCTGCGCGGCGTGGACCTCGCGCTGCATTTCGATAAATCGCGCTTCGGTCTGGCGGGTGATCCGCGATTCCGCGCGGAACGCCTTGATGTCGTGAATCGCGCCGATGCTCTCGACGATCTGCGCTTCGAGCTCCGCGCTTTTTTCCATCGCGGCTTGTTGATGACGCCTCATCGGGCGGTTGAGGAGCCAGATCGAGCAGGCCAGCAGCGGGATCGGTTGCAGCGATTGCAGCGTGAGGCGCCAGTTCATCAGGAACATGGCGGCGGCAGTCGTGATGATGAGCACCGAGTCGGCGATGATGGAGAGGCCCGTCACGGTGGCGGCCGTGCGGATTTTGATCGCGTCGGACAGGCGGGACAGGATCTCGCCGGTCCGGCACGAACAGAAGAAAGAAAGCGGCAGTCCCAGCAGATGACGATGATAACCAAGCATCGTCTCCGCATCGATCCTCAAGCTGAGGTGGGCTAGGAGGCGGGTCCTCACTGCCAGAAAGCCGGCGCGCGACAGTGTCACGGCCAGCATTCCGAGCGCGAGTTTGTTTAAGGCGGGTGTTTGCCCTTGGACCAGTACAGAATCCACAAGCACCTGGATGAAATAAGATGAGGCGAGGCCGAGGATCGTCATTGAGACTGCCGCCAGACAGGCATCCAGGAATAGGGGATAGTGAGGCAGGAGATACGAACACAATTGCAAAAAAGGCGATTTCGAGCCGGCCGCGCTTCGCAGGCTTACGGTCGGCCGGAGCAGAATCATGGCGCCGGTCCAGGCTTTGAGAAATTGCTCGCGCGGGAGCTTGCGCAGGCCGGCCGCGGGATCCCCGATGATCAAATGCCGGCGCGTCACCTTGTACAACACGACGAAATGATTGTGGAAATGCGCAATCGCCGGGAGCTGGAGGGAAGCAAGAGATTCCTGCGTTGCGCGGACAGGGTTCGGGCTGAAGCCGAGCTGCTCGGCCGCGGCGGCGAGACCGGCGAAGGTCGTGCCGCGCCGGTCCGTGCCGGCAAGCTCGCGGAGACGCGGAAGCCCGATGCGCCGGCGATGATGAGCGAGGATCATCGCCAGGGCTGCGGGACCGCAGTCGGTTGCGTCGTGCTGGTGAATGATGGGATATCGGAATCGCATGACGGCCGGGCTATATGCACGTGGGTGGCCGGTGGGAAATAAAGGAGTTGGGGGTGGGATTGTTTGGGAAAGCAGCGACTTCGCGAGTTTTTAGTCGCGGGAATGGCGGATTTTGGAAAAGGAGCGCGCGCGGGGAGGGTGTGAGAACTGAGCTTAGTGCTGCGCGAGTATTTCAATAAGGTGGCGCGCTGACGCGCGGCCATTTATAGGTGGGAGCCGCCCCTGGGGTGGCCGCGAGCTCCAGAAATGTTGCGAAGCCTCCTTATTATGTTTGAAGTTACTAACCGCCCCGTCTCCGCCGCTAAGGAACGGGGCCATTTGTTAATGGCGCAGCCACCCCGCCTTGCAAGGCGGGGAATGTCCTTCTCACCGACTTTATGTGCAAAGCCGCCAGAAGGGGAGCTGCCTCACGGAAAGGAAGCGTCAGGAGGGAGTTGCGTGATTTAGACCGGACTCTGCCGGACTCCAGTTTAGTAAAAGGTACGCGCGCTGGCGCGCTCCTTATCGAAATGCCCGCGCAGAGTCAGACTCCGGTCTCACACCTGCCTCGCGCGCGCTCCTTTTTATCTCACCCGCGCGCGCCTCTTAAACAACAACACGCTCGCCCCCACCATCACGGGCAGCAGCGCCAGCGCGGCCGTCGCGGCGGGGTATTCATACGGGCGGAAACGGTTGAACGAGTCCGGCTGCTGGAACGCCAGCAGGATCGGCACCAGCGGCGCGGCTGCGGCCAGCGGATTCGCCCACATCACGCTGAACGTCATACTCAGCGTCGAGACAAACAGCATCTCCGCATTCAGCAGGTACAACACATTCTGGTCCAGCAGGAGCGCGCCCGGCACATTCACCGTTACCAGGCCCATCGAATAGACGGCAACAAATTTCGCGATAATCAGATATACCGGCGGGATCGGGAGCCCGAGCATCATCTCCATGGTTCGTCGCCCGACCTCTTTGGTGTACACGTTATAGACGTAGTAATACGAGGACGTGAAAACGATCACGCTCATGCCGCCGATGCGCCACTGCTCCTGCGTGACGAACGCGAGCGCGAACATCACGGCAAAAATCAGCAGGAACGCTTTGCCCTGCTGCGTCCAGTCTTTTTTCAGCATTGTGAGGAGACAGCGTTTCAGCATGTGACCTCCTGCACCAGGCCGTGACTCAGCATCAGCGTGCCGTCGCCGATCCCGTCCAGGTCGTCCGAAGAATCCGACGAAACCACGATGGTGGTCACCTGCGACCGCGAGAGCTTGCGTATAAACGCGATGAAGTTTTTGCGCGCCTTCGGGTCCAGGCCGGCGGCCGGCTCATCCAGAATCAACACCGGCGGCCGGTGGCCGAGAGCGGCGGCGACCCCGAGCATCCGGCGTCCGGCGTCCCCGATCTCCCCGATCTCGTGCCAGTTGGAGACGCCCAGCTCCTTCAGCACTTCCAGGGCGTAGTGCTGCTCCCAGTTCTGATAGAATCCGCCGACGAATTCGAGCAGCGCTTCCGTGGTGAGCTCCGGGTAATACCAGTCGAGTTGGCTCGCATAGCCGGCGCTCTCCCGGAACAATATCGGGTCCTCCGTCGGCTTGGTGTTGAAGATACGGACCCAGCCGCTGTCTGGACTGTCGAGGCCCCATAGCAGGCGCAGCAGCGTGGTTTTTCCCGCGCGTTCATGACCCAGCACGGTAAGAATCGAGCCCGGTTCCACCTTCAAATCGAACGGAGAAAGATGGAAATGGCCGTGGCGTTTTTCCAGACCTTGAATCTCGATAATGTACATAGGGCCCCTATGGTTCTATTGGAAATTGCATCATTCTAAGTTGCTTCATTTCAAATTTGAAATGAAGAAATGTCGAAATGATGCAATTTCCAATCAACTTAAAACGGCAGGTACATCAACAGGCAGGAGAAGGTTCCCTCGCCCCAGTCGTACCAGTCACCGCCTTCGATTTCATACAGTTCTTCATCCTTGAGTTGCTCCATCCTTGTTCTCCCGAATTGAATTTGCCGGGCCGGGAGCGCTTCTTCTCTTGAACGCCGGGTTCCAAAGCCACGCGTTGAAAATAAAGGGCTGAGCCCGTATTTATCGCGCTTGTCGCGTTTCCTGCGACTTTTTAGTCGCGCAGGAATGGACAATCCGGCCGAGCGAGCGGCGGGAGCGGGCGAGGTCCATCTTCACGGCGGAAATCGAGCGGCCCTGCAGCGCGGCGATCTGGGAGATCGAGAGATCCTGAACATAGAAGAGTTCGATGAGCCTCCGTTTCGCATCCGGAAGCTGTGCCAGGGCGAGGCGAACGAGATCGATCCGCCGGCGCCGGTCAACTTCGGATTCGAACTCCGGCATGCGGCCGGTGAATCGTTCGTCGAGGTCGTGGAGTCTTTCGCACGGGCGGCGGCGCCGCCAGTGGTCGCGGACGGTGTCGTGAACGATTTTTCTCAGGAGCTGCTTTCGGATGCGTGATCGAGTGCAGACGCCGGCAGGCCTCGAGCGCGTGAAGCGCGACGTCCTGTTCGAGGTCTTCGTCGTGGAGCGGAGCTCCTGTTTGCCGCGTGACCATGTGAATGAGCGTTCGAATGTCGGCGGGATTGATTTGCATTTTGTGTGTGACCTTTTCGGTGCATGCGCGGCTATACCAGGCATGATTGGACAAAGTTCAGTGATGCAGACCTTGAGAGAAAGAGTAAAAGCGGCGGCGCGCGTCTCGGGATCGGTTCTGGTGACCGGAGAATCGGGAACCGGCAAAGAGCTCGTCGCCAGATCCATCCATGACCATAGCGAGCGCAGCGGCGGCAAGTTCGTCGCGGTGGATTGCGGCGCGCTGCCGGACGATCTGATCGAGAGCGAGCTGTTCGGCCACAAGCGCGGCGCCTTCACCACGGCGCTTGCCGATAAGCCGGGACTTTTCGAAGAAGCGAACGGAGGTACATTATTCCTCGACGAGATCGCGAATACTTCGCGGCGTTTTCAAGCCAAACTACTGCGTGTACTGCAGGACCGGCAGCTGCGCCGGGTGGGCGACCTGATCCTGCGCAAACTCGACCTGCGCGTGATCGCCGCCACGAATTGCGATCTGATGACCATGGTCCGGACCGGCGGCTTTCGTGAAGACCTGTACTATCGATTGAGCGTCTTTCCGATTCAGGTGCCGCCGCTCCGGCGCCGTCTCGACGACGTACCGCTGCTTGTCGAGCACGTGCTGCGGGGCCGGAAAGCGATCACGGACGAGGCGATGGAAAAACTCGCCGGGTACCGGTTTCCAGGGAATATCCGGGAACTCGAAAACATCGTCGAAGCGGCGGTCTGCGTCGCCGTGGGCGATGTGATCGAGCTGGAGCATGTCGCGCTGCCGGCCGAAACGTTTCATACCTGGCAGACCGAGGAGATCATCCTGGGGAATTTCTGGGACACCGTGGCGCGGCCGTACTCGGAGCGCCTGATCACGAAGGGGCAGTTGGAGCACCTGATCCGCCAGGGCCTCGAACGGACCCGCGGCAGTTATAAAAAGATGCTGCCGCTGTTCCGGATTCCGGAGAGCGACTACAAGCGATTCATGGATTTTCTGAGGCGGCATCACTGTCATCCGGATTATCGGGCGTTCAGGAAGAAATAAGGAGCGCGGCCCCATTCCCCGCCTTTTCAAGGCGGGGTGGTTCGTAAATTCCAAACAAAATTCCGCGAAGCGCGCCTTAATAGTTAAGGAGCGCTTCGCGGCCGCACTCGGCTTCTAACGATTTGGTGCCTCGGGCTCCCCTCCTTGGAAAGGAGGGGAATGGTGCTCTCAAACCTACAGCTGCTTGAATATCTTCACCACGAAATCCCCTATCAGCAGGTGCTGCGTCCTCGCCACGAACTGCCGGTAGGCCCGGCTGCAGTGGTATCGGACGCAGTCTTCGCGCGTGTTCCAGAGCGTGAGAGAGACGGCCATGCGGCCGTCTTCCTCGACCATCAGGCGTGCGGCAGCGAAGCCGGCTTCCTTTTCCAGCTCCGGCAGGAATTCGCTGGTGTAGAGACGGGCGAATTCCTGCACCTGCTCTTCATTGTTTGTCTCGCCGATGACCATGCGGGCGTACATCGTTCAGTTGGCCTTTTTCCTCGAAGAGGCGGGCCGTCTGGCGACGAGCGACGCGCTGAACTTGGTGTATTGATCGGAGGTCAGGATCTGGCGTGTGACGAGATCCCGCTTGCTGCGGTAGGGACGGCCGTCGACGATCTTTTTGGCGGTGGACGCGTCGAGACCGACGTTCACGAAGTCGTTTGCCGTGGCGCTGTTGATGTCGACGGCCTTCGCGGCGTTGACCGGCGTGACCGGCGTCTTGGGCATTTCCTTGATTTGCGCCGCCAGCGTGATGGTTGAGAACACGGCGAGCATAACGATCCCCAGTAAATTGCGACGTAACATGGTTCTCCTTTTCCTGTTGGTGTTTAACCGCTTGACCGGCAGCCAACGCTCTGCGGCCCCTTGCCTTTATAAATACACAGAGCGCCCCCGTGGCTGCCGGCCTCGCGTATAAACGCGATGGGTTTCGAAGGAGCCGGCCCAACTACCCTCCTCCGAAGCTCCCACCGCGTGCCGTCGCCCCCGACGGCCGTTCTGAATAAGGCACGCGGAAGGCCGCGCGTAAGTTGTTGAATCGGAGTTGCGGGTATGAAGAAGTCCGGTGAATCAGCGGTCGCGAATGTCGCGGATAACGCGAACAATGCGTTCGGCGGCGTGGCCGTCCCAGAATTCGGGAGGGCCGGCGGGCTTCCAGTCGCCGCTCATGATGCGCTGAAACCCGTCGAGGATGCGGGCCTTGCCGGGGCCCACCATGATGTTGGTGCCGTGCTCGATCGTCACCGGCCGCTCGGTGTTGTGGCGCAGCGTCAGGCAGGGAACGCCGAGGATCGTCGTCTCTTCCTGCGCGCCGCCGGAATCCGTGAGGACGACCGCGGCGGTAGACTGGAGATTCAGGAATTCAAGATAGCCCAGCGGCGGCATTGTCCGGATACCCTTCATCGTGAGCCCGAAGTCTTCGATGCGCTTTGCCGTGCGGGGATGGATCGGGAAGAGGACAGGCATTTTTTGCGAGATGGTGTGGAGCGCTTCGAGGATGCCGCCGAGGACGGCGGAATCGTCGACGTTGGAGGGCCGGTGCAGCGTGACCAACGCGTATTGTTTCGGCTTGTCGACGCTCAATGCCGCGGCTTTGGCGCGATGTTTGAGGAGCGTGTCGATCATGACGTTGCCGGTGAAGAAGATCTTCGACGGATCGACGCCTTCGCGCTTGAGGTTCTCGTCGGCGTCGCGGCTGGTGGTGAAAAGATAGGAAGCCAGTGCGTCGGTGACCAGGCGGTTGACTTCTTCGGGCATGGCGCGGTCGAAGCTGCGGAGTCCGGCTTCGACGTGGGCAACCGGGATCAGGAGTTTGGCCGCGACGATCGAACAGGCCATCGTCGAGTTGACGTCGCCGACCACCAGCACCAGGCCGGGCTTTTCCTTCAGGCAGACCTTTTCGAATTCGACCATGATCCGCGCGGTCTGCTCGGCATGGCTGCCGGAGCCGACACCGAGATGGACGTCGGGGACGGGGATTTCCAGCTCGCGAAAAAAGACATCCGACATTCCTTCATCGTAGTGCTGGCCCGTATGTACAAGCAGACCTTCGAGATCCGGAGTCTTCTTCATTTCTTCGACAATCGGCGCGATCTTCATGAAGTTCGGTCGGGCTCCCACGATGTTCAGGACTTTCATGTTAAAATTCTGCCACGAGTGCGCGTTCGCAGGCGCATTTAACGGAGACGACATGGTGAAACTGGTCCTTGGAATAATGCTGCTGGCGGGTCAATTGACCGGGCCGGGAGGCGGCCTGCCTCAGGTTCTGCATCCGGATTTCAAGCCGTCGGGTCCGGTAAAAGCCGGGAAACGCGGCGAGGTGATCGTTACTTTTACCGCGGTTAAAGGATATGCCGTGGATCGCGAGCTGCCGTTTACGCTCAAGCTGACGGCCGTGCCGGGCATCACGCTGGAGAAGGCGGAACTGGCCGCGACCGGGAAAGATCCTAAGGCGAAGGATAATTATTACGTGGATCTGCCGACGCTGAAGGTGGCGGTTACAGTCACCAAGGCGGGGAAGTACGAGGTCCCGGGGAAACTGAAGTACTTCTTCTGTAATAAGACGGATGGCTTCTGCTCCACCCAGACGCTGGATGTAAAGGTGCCGGTGGTGGTGGAGTAGGCGGGGAAAGGAGCGCGCGCGGGCCGGTGTGAGAACTGGGCGTGATGCTGCGCGGGCATTTCAATAGGGAGCGCGCCTTCGCGCGTACCTTTTACTAAACTGGAGGCCGGAAGAGTCCGGCGTTGGCGGGAGTTTAAAAAGGAGCGCGCTGTGCGCGGCCATTTATAGGATGGAGACGGCCCCATTCCCCGCCTTTGCAAGGCGGGGTGGCTGCGCCATTAATAAAATGATCCCGTTCCTTAGCCGGCGCAGACGGGGCGGTTAGTAAATTCCATCAAATTCCCCGCTAAGTTAGGCGGAGTTGGGCAATAAGGAGCGCTGCGCGGTTCGTAACTAACCACCCCGCCCTCGGCTTCTAACGATTTGATGCCTCAGGCACCCCTCCTTGAAAAGGAGGGGAGTGTTAAATGGACCGGCGCGGCCGTCCCTCCTAACTCAGCTAACTCAGGAGGGGAGTTAATGATGATCGCGCAAAGCGCGCACCTTTAAAAACCCATGACCCGAGTACTTGAACAACACCGCAGCGCCGTCCTCACGACAGCCAATCAGCTGACCATCCTGCGGATTGTCTTCGTGCCGGTCTTCATCATCCTGCTCGCGTACCACGAGGTTGGCTGGGCTCTCAGCACCTTTGTCGCCGCCGGCGTCACCGACGTGCTCGACGGCATCATTGCGCGGCGCTTCCGGCAGAAGACCTCCATCGGCGCGGTGCTCGATCCGCTGGCCGACAAGCTGCTCATGACCTCCTCCATTCTCATCCTTTCGCTCCCCCAGATGGAGTTCATCGACATCATTCCGCGCTGGCTGATGATCCTCATTATCTTCCGCGACGTTTTCATCCTGCTGGTCTCCCTCATCGTCGTTCTCATGATCGGCTGGCGGACACTCCGGCCGTCGCCGTACGGCAAAGCCTCGACCGTGATGCAGGTTCTGATGGTGTTCGCGGTGCTCTGCGTCAACTGGAAACACGTGGTCGTGCCGGAGCTCAACATCCTCTTCTTTATGACCGGCCTGATGACCGCCGTCTCCGGCGTGCATTATCTCGGACGCGGCCTGCGCGAATGGACGTCGAATGAGTAGCACGACCAAGAAACGGTTTTCGGCCTCGGCCTACGTCAAAAAAGCCGTCCATGAATACCGCGATGCTCCGGCGCATCGCAGCTCGGAAGGCCAGAAGCTTCGCGTGATTTCGGTCGAGGCGGGATCCGTCGCCGAACGCATTGGCCTCAAGCCCGGCGACGAGATCCACGAGCTCAACGGCAAGCCGCTGCTCGACGTCATCGACTTCCAGTTCAACGCCGCGAATGTCGGCCGGCGCACGACCATCCGGACGCAGGACCGCAAGATCACGTTTGTCCGTCGCGAGTGGGAATCGTTCGGACTCGAGTTCGAGGCGATCGAGCCGATGACGTGCAAGAACCAGTGCGTGTTCTGCTTCGTCCACCAGAACCCGAAGAACGTGCGGAAGTCGCTGCACATCAAGGACGAGGACTACCGGCTGTCGTTTCTGTTCGGGAATTACCTGACGCTGACGAATGTCAGCGAGGAGGAGCTGCGGCGCATCATCGAGCAGCGGCTGTCGCCGCTGTACGTTTCCGTACATGCGACGGAGCCGGAGCTGCGGCGAACCCTGCTCGGGATCGAGGAATACGACGGCTTCATGGCGAAGGTCGAACGGCTGGCCAACGCCGGGATCCAGATGCACGGGCAAGTGGTGCTGTGTCCCGGGTTGAACGACGGCGTCCACCTGGAGCGCACGATCGACGATTTCCGCAAGTTTCATCCGATGACCTCGTCGATGGCGATCGTGCCGGTCGGCCTGACCGATCACCGGAAGAACCTGCCCCTGCTGCAGCCGTTCACGCCGGAATATGCGCGGGAGTTGATCGCGCATGCCGCAAGCATCCAGAAGAAACTCAAACGCGAGATGGGGACGCCCTTCGCTTACCTGGGCGACGAGATTTACATCATGGCAGGGGCGAAAATTCCGCCCGCGAGCCACTATGCGGAGTTCCCGCAGATGGAGAACGGCGTCGGGATGGTGCGGACGTTCCTGGGACAGTGGTCGAAGGGGATGAGGTCGTGGAAGGGAAGTTCGGCGCGCGGGACCGTGTGCACGGGGAAGGTTTTCTATCCTTATTTAAAGGACAGCGTGGAGAAGCTCGGCGCGGATCTGCGCGTGGTTGGGGTGGAGAGCCAGTTCTGGGGGCCGGGGATCGGGGTTGCCGGGCTGCTGACGGGGAGCGATTTCATCGAGGCGCTGAAGGGCCGGGTGTATGGGGATTTTGTCGTGATCCCGTCGGAGTGCATGGTGGGGGATGAGTACCTGTTTCTGGACGACCTCACGATCAAGGACGTTGAGCGGGAGCTGGGGGTTGAGGTGGCGCCGTCGGGGTACGATGCGCGGGATTTTGTGAGCTGGGTGGGGGAAAAAGGAGCGCGCCGCCAGGTGGGTGTGAGAACGTGACATGCTGCCGCGCGGGCATTTCAATAAGGAACGCGCCTGCGCGCGTACCTTTTACTAAACTGCAGGCCGGAAGAGTTCGGCCCATGAGGGAGACGGTCTGCATTCCCCGCCTTTGCAAGGCGGGGTGGCTGCGCCATGAATAAAATGGTTCCGTTCCATAGGGGCGCAGACGGGGCGGTTAGTAAATTCCAACAAAATGGAAAAGGAGCGCTACGCGGTTCGTAGATAACCACCCCGCCCTCGGCTTCTAACGGTTTGATGCCTCGGGCACTCCTCCTTGAAAACGGAGGGGAATGGGACCGTTCTCACATCTAATCAGCGCGCGCTCCTTCTTCCTACGTCCGCTCCACTTTCACGCTCTTCATCACCACCTCCGTTACCGGCCGGTCT
>DASXLG010000103.1 GCA_036496425.1 Terriglobia bacterium
AAAGATGGCAAGCCAACCTATGAGTATAACTGGTTTGGCGAAGCGCGCTATCGGGTAAGGAGTTCCCAGAAGCTTTCACCTGGATCCGCAACCATCCGTATGGAGTTCAAGTACGATGGCGGAGGAATCGCCAAGGGGGGCGCAGTCGGTCTGTTCATGAACGACAAGAAAGCGGGCGAAGGTCGGATCGACAAGACTGAACCGGTGCGATTTTCAGCCAACGAAACTTTGGACACGGGCCTGGACTCCGCGTCTCCAGTCAGCATCGAGTATCAGGCGCCGTTCCGATACACTGGGACATTGAAGAAAGTGGAAATCGACGTTGCCCCGGCACAGCTCAGCGCGACCGATCGGGAGAAGTTCCGCAACGCGGAACGTGATGCGGCGATGGCTATCGAATGATCCAAGAAGATGACCTACGAGCTCATGTAGAAACAAGGAAGGAAACCCAGGATAAAAGCCAAGCTTGCTATCTACTCGTTAAGTGTCGCGCTGGTGGCGATCAAAACGGTTGAGGCACAGTCTAGTCCGCTGCCAGCCGGCGATGGCAAGAAGCCCGCCACCGCCGAGGCTACGACGGGTAAACCGAATATTGTCTTCATCCTGATGGACAATCTCGGTTACGGTGAGCCCGGTTGTTACGGCGGCGGCATCGTTCGGGGCGCGGCCACGCCTCGGATCGACAAGCTCGCGACTGAAGGCACGCGACTTGTGAACTTTAATGTCGAGGCGCAATGCACACCAAGCCGCTCGGCGCTTATGACCGGACGCTTTGCCATTCGTTCGGGGACGCATTCGGTTCCAATCGGCGGCGGCCTCGAAGGACTCACCCAGTGGGAAGTAACTATCGCCGAGTTACTCTCTGGTGCTGGCTATGCCACCGGCCATTTCGGCAAATGGCATCTCGGCAGTGAACAGGGCCGGTTGCCTAACGACCAGGGCTTCGACGAGTGGTATGGGATCCCGCGCACCACGGACGAGGTTTTCGCGCCCTCGGACGCGGCAGCGAAGGCGGCGGGCGTCATTTTCGAGCAGATCATGGAAGGCAGGAAGGGCGAGAAAAGTCACGAGCTTCAGGTTTATGACCTGGAGCAGCGCCGCCTGATCGACGCGGAGATCACGCGGCGGACGATCGACTTCATGAAGCGAAGCGCGCAATCGGGCAAACCGTTCTATGCCTACGTTCCATTCACGCTCGTGCATTTCCCAACCTTGCCGAACCCAAAGTTCGCTGGCACGACCGGTTACGGCGATTTCCCGGACTCGCTCGCGGAAATGGACGCGCACGTGGGCGAGATCCTGGACGTGATCGATCAATTGCACATCCGCGACAACACCATTGTCGTCTTCACGAGCGACAACGGTCCAGAAGCAACCTGGCCTTGGCAGGGATCATCCGGCCCGTGGCGCGGTTATTACTTCACACACATGGAAGGTTCGTTACGGGTGCCTTTCATCATTCGCTGGCCTAAACGGATTCCCGCCGGCCGCGTGAGTAACGAGATCGTTCACGAGGTCGATACCTACACGACGTTCGCGAAAATCGCCGGCGCATCTGTGCCGCAGGATCGCGCGATCGATGGCCTAGACCAAACGGATTTCCTGCTTGGCAAATCCGAGAAATCCAATCGCCAAGGGTTTCCGGTTTACGTGGCCGATCGTCTGGAAGCGGTCAAATGGAAGAATTGGAAAGTGGTCTTCTACGACGAAGAGCGAGACTGGTGGACGCCGCCCACAAAACTAAGTAACCCAAAGGCATTCGATCTCATCACTGACCCAAAAGAGGAATACCCACAGACAGGACTAAGAAGCTCATGGATCGCCGGACCGGCGATGAAGGTTGCGGCCGAGTTCGAGGAAAGCCTGAAGAAACATCCGCCAATCGCGCCCGGCACGGCGGATCCGTACAAACCACCGAAATTACCACAACTCAGCAAAGAAAACCCAAAGGAGCGATGAACCTTCCGCCTGAAATTGAGTTTCACGAAGACTTTCCGCTGCTCATTTATCGACCGCGCGGTTTGATCGACGAGGCGGAGATTAACAGGGTCATCGGTGTTATCGAAGGTATTGAAGCCGCATCGCAGCAGCCTTTCAATCGATTCTCCGATACGTCAGACACCCATGAAGTTGAGCTCAACTTCAGATATGTTATCCACGTTTCTATTCATCGGCGTCTTTCTCATAAGGGTCGCGCGCCGGTGAAGTCAGCCATTCTCGCTACCGATTCCACTGTTGTTCATTACGCTCGGTTGCTTGCCGTACTGACTCAAGGTTCCTCGATCACGGTCCGTGTATTCCAGGACCGCAAAGAGGCGGCACAATGGTTGGGCGTCCCGCTCGAACTGCTGGCGGTGAAGTGCGACGATGGTGATCAGAGTAACAGCAGAAAGTAAACATGAAACCAAAACACACACTCACGACGCATGATCGACTGCTGTGGCATGAGTGGAGATTATTGGAATGAACAAAATAATACTGCCTCCCGATGTCGAGTTTCACAAAGACATTCGGCTCCTTGTCCATAGGCCGCGGGGCTTGCTAAACAAGCAGGTTGTTAACAGGATTACAATGTTTATTGGAGAACTCGAGCATTCCTTGCAAGAACCTTTCAATCGATTCTTCGACGCAGTGGACGCCGATGCAGTTGACTTCAACTTCAAATACATCATTCACGTTTCGCTCTATCGACGCTTGGTCTACGGCAATCGGCCGCCGATAAAATCGGCGATTCTCGCGACCGATGCTACAATGACCCATTACGGCAGGTTGCATGCATTACTGACTCAAGGTTCTCCGATCAAAGTACGCGTGTTTCAGGATCGCAAAGAAGCCGCGCAATGGCTCAATGTCCCGATCGAACGGCTAACGCCGAAATCCGCAGGCAGTGAAACATCAAGCTTTAAGCAATCCAACGGGAGCAAATAGAGTTAATGGAGAGAAATTTCGCTGTTGCCTTTGTTATCTCCTGTTCTGACCAGAGAAGGTAAAACATGAAAACAAAAAACCAGCTGATTAATCCAATTCTGTTAGGCGCATTCGTCCTGACACTTTGCGTTTCATTCGCCCCTCGTGCTCTTGCAGTTGAAGGTGGCTTAGGGCGCCCGATGTCCGGCATGCAGATCGCGCCGTTTGCCGGCCTCGTGCCCCCCGAACCGGGCCTCGCGGTGTTGACGGGTGAAACTTACTATGAGGGCTCCATTGGTGGCGCTACGACTGTGCCCATCGCAGGGCTCCTTGCCGCGAACGTCGATATGAAGGCGGCGTTTACTCCGATCGGATTGCTCGACATCTGGCCCACGCCAACCAAGACTTGGAACTTCGCCTCGGTTGTTAACTTTCCGCTGGCCTGGGTTGAAGTCGAAGCCAATCTTTCCCTTGGCCCATTCACAGTCCGAAAAAAAGAGAGCATG
>DASXLG010000104.1 GCA_036496425.1 Terriglobia bacterium
AGTTTTTGCAGTTCTAAATTTGAAATGCAGCAACTTCTAATGATGCAATGGTGCAATACTCCCCCTTCCCTCGCTCCGCTGGTATTGAATCAATTCCAAACCGCGCGAGCCGTCTCCACCACCAGTTTCAATTTGGCCCACTGTTGCTCTTCATTCATCAGATTGCCTTCCATCATGGACGCGAAACCGCACTGCGGGCTGAGAGCCAGACCATCGAGCGGCATATAACGCGCTGCTTCCTCGATGCGGCGAACAATCGAGCTTTGGTCCTCCAGACCGGCGAGTTTGCTGCTCACCAAACCCAGCACCGCGACCTTGCCCTTCGGTACAAAGCGCAGCGGTTCGAAACTCCCGGACCGCTCGTCGTCGTATTCCAGAAGAAAGCGGTCCACGTCCAATGTTCCGAACAGCTTTTCGGCGACGGCGTCGTAACCGCCCTGCGCGTACCAATGGCTGCGATTGTTGCCGCGGCAAAGATGAATCGCGAGCGTCACTCCGGGACGGCGCGCCGCCGCCAGGCAGGCATTATCGGCGCGCAGGGATTCCTCAAACATGGCATCCGGGTCGGCGTTCATTTCGGTGCGGATCCACTCGCGCCATTTCGGATCCATGTAGTAGCTGTAACGAGGAGCGTCGATCTGAATATAGTTCACTCCCTCGTCGGCAAGCCGCGCCATCTCCGTCTTCACGATTTCGACCAGATCCCAAAGCAGCGCCGAACGGTTGGGATACACCTTGTCGGTGACGCCGTCCCTGTACGCAATCGCAGGAAATTGGGTGGCGCTCGGCAGCGTCATCTTGATCGCGCCCGGACAGTGTTGTTTCATGTAGGGCAATTCGTGACCGGTGAGCGGGCGCAAGGCCCGGACCTTCGCATTTACAACGCCCAACGGGTTGGCGCTCGCCCGGGAGTCTGTTCCGGCAGCGTTTCCCGCCTGCCAGGTTCGCGTGACCGAGGTGTTCAAGTCGAAGCCCTCCACGGTATCGGTCATGCCGGCCATGAAATTCCGGCGCCGCAACTCGCCGTCGGCAAAGATTTCAAGCCCCAGTTCCTTCTGTTTCGCGAGAACCCGCGAAATATGCCTGTCTTCCAGCTCGCGCAGCTTCTCGCTGTTATGCGGCTCGGCGGCATGTGCTTCCAGCAATTCGGCGGGCCGCAATAGGCTGCCCACATGATCGGCCCGGTAATCGATGCTCATTTGATAGCTCCTGTGAAATCCAACTTTGACGGACAGCGGCATCGTCGCGTACGCTTGTCTATGAGTCAAATGAAAGCTCGTCCATTAAAAGATGAAAATCATTCATACCTGACCCAGGGAGGGCATTCGTGCTCGAGATCCGTCATTTGCGCACGCTGATCGCCATCGACGAAACCGGAACCGTGTCCCGGGCCGCCGATCGCATGCACCTGACGCAGTCGGCGGTGTCCCATCAGCTGAAAGCGTTGGAGACACATTACGGAGTGGGTATGGTCCTGCGCGACGGCCAGTCGGTGAAATTGACCGACCCGGCAAAACGCCTGGTGGCGCTCGGGCGGACGGTGATCAACGAAATCCAGACCGCCGAACGCGACCTGGTCCGGATTGCGGCCGGACCGGTCGGCACTCTCCGGATCGCGCTGGAATGCCACACCTGTTTCGACTGGTTGCTGCCGGTCATGGATGCGTTTCGAGTGGACTGGCCTCACGTCGAACTCGACCTCGTGTCGGGCTTCCATCCCAATTCGCTGGCGTTACTGGCAGACAACGAGGCCGACCTGGTCATCGGCTCGGAATGCAAACGCCGCCGCAACCTCGTCTTTCACCCGCTCTTTCGCTTCGAGATTCTCGCCGTGCTACCGACGGACCATCCGCTCCGCAACAAGCGATATCTCACCGCCGCCGATTTCGCCGAAGAGACCCTGATTACCTACCCCGTTCCCGACGATCGCATCGACCTGATCCGCTACGTGCTCAAGCCGGCCCGCGTCCACCCCAAAAGGCGCACCACCGAACTGACCATGGCCATCCTTCAGCTGGTCGCCAGTCGAAGAGGCGTGGCGGCCCTGCCCAGCTGGGGAATTACCAACTATCTCCGCTACGGATATGTGACCGCCCGGAGAATCGGGAAAAACGGCCTCTGGAGCAATCTCTATGGCGTGACGACGGAGGAAGCCGCACGACAGCCTTTTATCCGCGACTTCCTTGACACCGCCCGGCGGGAGTGCTTCGCCAAGTTGGATGGGCTCCAGCCTGTAAGCTGATGCGCCCAACGGGTTCAGTTTGCAGCACTATTCGTACACTTTATCCGAAAGTCGCTTGCCGGGAGGTTTCGGAAACTTTCTGGGCCCCTCGTGTTGACAACTCAACCAAGCACGGGGACGATTCCGAATGGCCCCGTTTTTTCTGTTCTGCTGACCAGACATCAATCGACTCGAAAACAGAAAGGATCGACAATGGCAACAAAAAGCAAAGCACATCAAACAGCTTCAAGACGATCGGCAAAAACTGGCGGCGTCGCGGAGGCACTCGCGAAGCTGCCGGTACGCCGCCCTTCTCGACATGGAGCGTACGGGTGGGTTAGAGATCTGCCCGATACCAGGGACTTCTTATATGCCGCTCCCCTGATTCGTTTTCCGCGGGGATTACCGGCGGTTATCGACTTAAGACCGAAGTGCCCACCTGTCTATGACCAGGGTCAGCTCGGCAGCTGTACCGGCAACGGTATCGCGGCGGCTGTCGAGTTCGACCAGAGGAAACAGGGCGCCAAAGGATTTACGCCATCGCGCTTGTTTATTTACTACAACGAACGCGTCATGGAGCACACCGTGCATCAAGATAGCGGCGCTCAAGTACGTGATGGCATTAAATCGGTTGGCACGCTTGGGGCGCCCCCGGAAACCGATTGGCCTTACGATATCTCCAAGTTTGCAGACCAGCCTCCGGCCTCCGCTTATTCCGACGCCAAACAGGACTTGGTCTCCGCCTATTCACGCGTCGCTCAGATCCTTCCGCAAATGCAAGGTTGCCTTGCAGAAGGATATCCTTTTGTACTTGGTTTTACGGTTTACGAGAGTTTTGAAGGCCAGGAAGTGGCCGACAGCGGCATTGTTCCCATGCCGTCTGCAAACGAGAAAGTCGTCGGCGGTCATTGCGTGGTCGCTGTCGGATACGACAACAGCAAGCGAGTGTTCATTATTCGCAATTCGTGGGGAACGAGTTGGGGAATCAAGGGATATTGCATGATGCCGTACGAATATCTGCTGGATCCGCATCTCGCGAGCGACTTCTGGACGATCCGGTCGGTCACGGGAAAGTAAGCACGGATTGAACGGATCTAGCGGATTTAGCGATAACGCCAGTTGTGACCCGGCAGACCAACCCGCGATGGTGATCTGCCGGGTTGTCCAACATTGATCTGAAGGTCGAAAGCGATGGTCTTGACCCTTTTGCGCCTCGCCTGGTTCGGCGGCCGGCGGCGCGCCGATTTCGACATAAAGGTCAAATATCGCCTCCCTTGCCGATGGATCGGTGCGCGAGCCGAACAAGCTGATTCGCTTCCAGGCGCACTCCTGTCCTCACCGAAGCCGCCGAAAGGGCCTCGCGGATGCCGATTTTCTCAGCTGTGGTGAGGCGTACATCTGCAAGGGACATGATTCGCATTCTATCGCAATGCAGAGATTCTCTGACGTTCGTAAGAGGACCTGTTACATTTCAGGCGCCGTGAGGACAGGAGAGAGCAGCGCAATGGGCACGTAATAGGTCTTATACCGCCGGCCGTCGGAGAAAGGCTGTCCCAGCGCATCTTCGACCAGGATTGTTGCCCGCTTGGTGATGCGGTTGACGCGGCCCTCGAGGCGGCGTCCTTCAAAAGGAAATTCGACCAGCGCGCCCGTCCGGATGCCCGCGCTTGCCGCACGTTCGTTGCGTGTAATCAGCCGATGGGTGTGCTCGCGGTGCAAAAAATGCCGGCCCGCGATCGTTTGAAATCGCGGACCGGCGCAGTCGCTGTCTACCCAACAAAGCTGTTCGATAAGGTGTACGATTTCATGCTCGAAAATCCGCTGCAGCGCTTCCAGGCGGGTGTTGCACTCGAGGCCGCACACGGTCACCGTCCGGTCCCGGGCGCCGAAGCCGTCGAAGAGCAAACCGCACGCGATCGCGATCTCAAAAAGGACGTCACCGGAACTCGTACGAAAACGGGTGGTCTTGCCGCCCGTGTGGGTCATTCGCGTCGATAAACGAAACCTGAGGCGGCGCCCGTCCAGAGTCTTCCGGCACTCGCCCTCAAAAACCCGGGTGTCATAGGCATCGAACAGCAACGCGAGGTCCTGGCTGTGTATCGAAGTGAAGTTCGCGGCCCGAATACACCGAGACTCGGACAGAAGGTGGCGCTCGATCTCACGGGAACGCTCGCGAATCGCGGCTTCCGGCAAATGCGAATCGACTGCAAGGTCGGCCAGGCTCATTCCGAGAGCATGCAAAAGCCGGTGGTCAACTCAGGTCCCGCGGGCAAATTAGGGCGAATTGTTGGACTTTGACACCGAAATGCCATGGGTCCTGGATCAGGGCGGATCCATGCTGAAGGCTTTGCAACTCCCCACCTGAGTTAGGCGGGGAGTTGGCCGCCACCAGACACGTTTCCGCACTAACGTTTATAGCCAGTGGTAATGCTGTAGTAGACGCTGGTCTGCATGGTTTCGACGCCGGTGAAGCCGGCGCCCTCGAGAATCCCTTTCAGTTCGCCGAAGGTGAATTGCTGGCCCTGCGTGCCGAGCAGCATCAGCATGGAGAATGATGCGGCTGTGACGGGGCCGGCGCCGTCATCGTCCAGCAGCATTTCATGCAGCATGATGCGGCCTCCGGCCGGCAGGGCTTCGAAGGCGCGGGCGGCGAGCCAGCGGCAGGTCTGAAAATTCCAATCGTGCCAGATATTCGAAAAGAAGAGCGCGTCATAGCCTTTCGGCCAAGGCTGGCGGAACATGTCGACGGCAACCGTGTCGACACGATCGGAAACCTCTCCTTCTTTAATGTAGTCTCGTGCCACTTCACACATCGCGGAAAGCTCCATGATCGTGCAGCGGAGATGCGGATGCTTCTGGGCCATGGCGATCATGAAGCAGCCGGAACCGCCACCGACGTCGAGCACCCGCCGGATGCCTGTGAAGTCGTAGTTGCGCGCGGCCCCGATCGCGGCAAGCAGTGAATGCGCATGCATCCGCTCGGCGACGCCCCGGGCTTGTTCGAGCGAAATAGTGCCCGCGGCCCAGTTATCGGCAACACGGCCTTCGCCGGAAACCTGAGGCGTGCCTTCCGGCCCCGTGACGCGATCCGAACCTTTCGTCCGGAGCTTCGCCAGCAGTCTCGTTCGATGTCCGTCGTTGATCCCGACACTCAGCATGGCGCCCCAATAGAACGGTCCGGACTTCACAAGATAATGACGCGCTTCGTCCGTGAGCTGAAAACGCCCGAGCCGCTGGGTCAGGAGGCCGAGCGCGCCAAGCAGGCGAAGCAGAATGCCTGTGGCGCGTCCGTCAAAGTCGAGGCGGGCCGCGAGCTCGGCGATCGTGGCCGGCTTCTCGCCGAGCGCCGCAAACACGCCGGCTTCGTCGGCCGCGACGACCGCCGCCTGATACGTTTGGGTGAGAAGTAAATCCCAGATCCGCCGGTCATCCGTGCCTGGCTGTTCATATTTCATCGTGGCAGTATACAATTTGCGACCGAATCCGGAACGAACCGTCGAAAGAACTCTATGTTCAACGTCTACCTGCTCGCCGCATTTCTTTTTCTTCAGAATACGGCTCCGCCGCTGCCGGAACTGAAGCCGTTCCTGGCGGAATTGCGGAAAACGATTCATACGGACAGCCTTCTGCTGAGCCAGTACACTTACATCGAAAAACATACGGATACGGAACTCGATTCGAAAAACCAGCCCAAAAAGACGGAGGTGAACGCGTACCAGGTGTTTCCGGGATCGCCCGAACACGTGGGATATCGCCGGCAGACGGAAAAGGACGGCAGGCCGCTCACGCCCGATGAAGCGAAAAAGGAAGAGGAGGCGCTACGAAAGCGGATCGCAGAGTCGCAGCAGCAGCGCGGCCGGCTCGCGCCGGCGGAACGTGACCGCCGGCGCGCGGAAAGACTGCGGAAGGAGCAGGAGATCATCGACGATGCGTTCGGCGTCTTCGACGTCCAGATAACCGGCCGTGAAAACATCGACGGCCGCCCGGCGATCGTGCTGCAGTTCCGGCCGAAGGTCCCGGCGACCTACAAGCCGAAGACATTTGACGGCAAAAATATGCAGCATGTCGCCGGCAAGGTGTGGGTCGATGAGCAGGATCATCAGCTCGCGCGGGTGGAAATCGAGGTCACCGATACCATCTCGATCGGATTGGGCATTCTGGCGCGGCTTCAAAAAGGCGCGTCCATCGTCGCGGAACGCCGGAAATTCAATGACGAGATCTGGCTGCCGGTCCGGACCGACATCCGGCTCAACGCAAAAATCATGCTGCTGAAGGGATTCAATCTCCGCCAGATCACCGAATACTCTGATCACAAGAAATATTCGGTGGATACGATACTGAAGTATTAGGGGAGGGAACCTATTGGAGATTGCATCATTCGAGGTTGCTG
>DASXLG010000105.1 GCA_036496425.1 Terriglobia bacterium
ATCCATCGGCTGTTTTCGATCGTGAAGCGCTTTTGGATGTTCGAAAACACGTGAATCGTTTGCCGGACGAATTCCGGATGCCGCTCGTGATGCTCGCCGTCGATGGTTTGACCATCCCGGAAATCGCGTCGATCCTCGAAATTCCGGAAGGCACCGTGAAATCGAGGATTTTCTATGCCCGGAAACGACTCAAAGAGAGCCTGCAGCGGCGAAAGCGCAAACGCGAAGCGCAAGCGCGGTAGCGCGCAGCCGGAAGAGAAGGAAGAAGGAAAGATGACCGATAGTCTGGATTGCCGATGGATCGAAAAGAATTTGGAGGCCTTGTCCTGCGGCCAGCTGGAGCTTGAGCAGGACCGGCTCGCCCATGCGCACATCGCGAACTGTGCGGTGTGCCGGCAGGAGGTCGAGGCGCTGACTGCAGTCGATCCACTCGTCAGGAAACACTTCCAACGCCAGCTGAGAATAGCCCAACAGCCTCGTGCGGCTCATGCCGGCCGCGCTTTAGGACTGAGTGCCGCAGCGATGGCACTGGTTGCGGTTTTGCTTTTCGCCGGGTTGCGATCTCCGCGGCCAGGTGCTGTCGTCGCACCGGTACAGTCTTCCGCTACTCTCGCAGTTCCCGTGGCGGAGATTCCGGCGCCGCCTTCAGTCAAGATTCCCGATCCCAATGCTTCCGTCGAGCGGGCAAAACCATTAAACCCTCCGGCCAATGCTTCCGACCAGGTGTTTCATGTACAACCGCCGAAATCCGGGAACGCTCCGGATTTTCTGGTGATGGACGCGGCCGGATTTTCCAGGAGAGTCGAGGATTTTCGCGGCCATTTTATTCTGATCACGGTTTGGAGTTCTGCTTCACCCGAAGCGATCTCCAATTTCGACCGGCTGTATAAGGCTTATGGGTCCCAGGCGAAGTTCCGCTTTGCCGGTGTCTCCAACGACCGTCTATCGAAGCCGGCAAATACAACCTTCCCGGTTTTTTACAACCAGGGTTCCAAATTATTTGGTCTGCAGCCCGGCGAGTTTATTCTGCTTGATGAAAAAGGCGGGATTGCGATGCGCGGGTCGTTGACCAAAGACTTCGACACACTTCAGAAAGCCCTGCAACAGAAGTAGATCTTATTCAGCATTGCATCAGTCGAGGGTTTCTGCATTGCAAATTTGAAATGCAGAAACCTCGACTGATGCATTGTTGCAATATTTGTCAGAACACGAAGCGCATGCTGAACTGCATCCGCCGCGCCAGGGTTCCATCCGGCGCCACAATGTCGTTGATACCCTGGTTGTAAGCGGTGGGTGTCAGCGTCAGCAAGCCTTTCGATTCGGTGTAAGCCTGGGTGGACATCATGGTCGGCGACCAGCTGTTGCTGATGTTGAACGCCTCGAAATTGACGTAGAGCTTGTACTGCCCGTCATCGCCAAACGGAAGAACCTTACTGATTCGTGCGTCGGACTTGTACAGCGCCGGCTGATACACCGAGTTCATCGGGAAGAACGGAACGCGTCCGCCCAAACCGGAACCGTTGATGCTGAAGTTGCTGAACATGCCGGTTACAGGTGTGTCCAGTAACCGGATGGTCGCAGCGCCGTATGGCCTCGAGCTGTTGATTGTTGTGAGGGACGAGAGCTGCCAGTTGTTCACGAGATATTTCGAGAAAACGTCTTTGCGATCCGTGAACTTCGGCGCCCACACCCAGGAGATGGCAAGACGCTGCCGCTGATCTTCCAGACCGTCACCAGTGTCGTAACGGTAGTTTCCGTTGTATGTCCATGCGAACGCGTTGCTTAAGAAAATGTTCTGTACTGCCTGGCCGTAGCCCTGGCCGTCGTCGATTTCATGCGACCAGGTATACGAAACCGAGCCTTGCAGCCCCTGGGAAAACCGTTTGTTGAGCTGCACCGCAAGTCCGTTGTAGTAGCTGCCGACGCCGTTGTCGGCCTGGTTCACCGATCCGTAACGGGTGTCCGGACGCGCGCCAAGATACATCGGAGTCGTGAAGGTTGCTCCGGTGGGTTTGCCGGTCGCATCGCCGATCGTGTACGTAAATGTTTGCGCGCTGAGCGGCGGCAGGTTCAGATCGCTTTCGCCGTAGAGATGAATCCCGCGGCTCCAGATGTAGGAAGTGGTCAGCGAGATATCGCGGGTTAGCTGGCGTTCGATGGCGAGCGTTCCCTGCTCGGAGTACGGTCTTTTCCAGTTCGGGGCTGCGAATTGGATGTTTGGCGGAAGGAGTTTGAAGCCGGCGGGAACCGTCCCTAAATTATTCGGGAAGACCGGCCCTTCGGCAAACTGTGCGGGCTGGGTGGAAGACAGCGAAACCGCCTGCTGAATGACACCATTACCGAGGAACAGGTTCATCAGGGTAGCGCCTGGTACGGACGCATAGTACAGTCCGTAACCTGCACGCACGACGGTCTTATCATTCACCCGATAGGACAATCCAAGCCGCGGCATGAAGTTTGTCTTCTGCGCGTTGATCTTGCAGGTCTGCGGATAATCCGGATTGCAGGTGGACGGCTGCGGGAAAGGCTCATACTCATAGCGCAGGCCGGGGTTGATCGTCAGTTTCGGCATGACGCGCCACTGGTCCTGAATGTAAAAGCTGTAGTTATTGATGCGCATGTTGGTCGTACCGCTGCCCAGCGTCTGGGAGTAGGTCTGCCAGTTCTTTGCGCCCGTTGTGTTGCCCGAGAAATCGAGGGCGAAATTATTGACGCCCTGGTAGGTATAGCTGCCATGCAGATTCATCAGGAACAGCGCGTAGTCATTGGATGATGTGATGTCCGAGCCGAATTTGAGGATGTGGCTGCCTTTGGTCCAGGTCACACTGTCGGCGACTTCGTGACGGTGTTCATTCGGCTCAACCCGCGGCAGATAGTTGGTGGTTCCGAGTTGGATGCCGGCGACCGACGTATCCAAAAAGCCCAGGACCGGGCTGAGGAGCGCGGGATTCGGATCATCACCTTCGAGATCGGTCGCCCAACCGTATCGGAATTCATTTACAAGCGTGGACGTGGGTATGGCCGTCCAGGTGAAGTTGGTATTTCGCACCTGCCCGTAATCATTTCCGTTCTGGTTGATGCCCTGGCCGGTCGGGGAGCTGATCAGCGTGTTCTGCAGTCCGTTCGGCGCCCGAAAATGCATGTAATTGAAGCTGGCGCTGAAGATGTTGCGGTCCGAATGATGATAGTCGAGCCGCCCGAAGCCCAGAGGCTGGCTCATCGTCCGCGGCACCGTGCCGAAGAACCGCGGCAGGACGGCATTGATCGCGGAACACTGCGCGGCTGTCGGCATCGTTGTAACCGTGCCGCCGGCGGCCGTTCCACAGCCGACCCAGACCTGATTCGTCGTATCGACAACTCCTGCCTTGATGAGGTTGTCTGAGATCGGATAGTTTCGATGCGTGAATTCACCGTTCATGAAGAAGAACAGCTTGTCTTTAATGAAC
The DNA here is from genome assembly GCA_036496425.1 of Terriglobia bacterium. Lineage (NCBI taxonomy): Bacteria > Pseudomonadati > Acidobacteriota > Terriglobia > Terriglobia bacterium. The sequence continues at coordinate 3,447 of DASXLG010000105.1, forward strand.
GGTCCGCCAAGACTGGCGCCGGCCTGATGACGATCATCCGCCGGGTTGATGATTTTGCCGGTTGAATCCACCGCGAACGGATCATGCGCGTTGAATGACGAATTCCGGTAGAACCAGTATCCCGTCCCATGCAGGGCATTGCTGCCGCTCCGGGTCACGGTATTCACCACACCGCCGCTGGCCCGCCCGTATTCGGCGGAGAAATCGGCGGAAACGACCTGGAACTCCTGGACCGCATCCTGCGAGATCTGCGAGACCACGCGTGTGCGGCCGTTGTTTTCCATGAAAAAGCGTTCAGTCGAGTCATTGCCGTCCAGCAGGAAGGAGTTGCCGTTCGCAATGCCGCGGAACGTCAGCAATCCGAAGTTTCCGTCGTTTGTCACTCCCGGTGTCAGCAGGACGAAGCTATCGACGCGCCTGCCGTTGATCGGCAGGTCATCGATCTGGGTTTGGTCGATAACCTGAGAGAGGTCGCTTTTGGTGTCGTTTATCAGCGGTGGCGCTGCGGTGACGCTGACTTCGGCAGAGGCTCCAGCCACTTGCAGTGTCGCCATGAAGTCGAGGTTCTGTCCGACCTGAAGGGTGAAGTCTTTTGCTTCCCAGGTCCTGAACCCCTGCAAGCTGACGGCCAGGCTATAACCGCCGGCGGGTACGAGCGCCGGGATTGTGAATATGCCGGCTTCCGTACTCAGCGTCGTTCGCTGCACACCCCTGGCCTGATTGGTTACCGTAACCATCGCGCCAGGTATGACGGCTCCTGTGCCATCGTGCACTGTACCGGATATAGCGGCGAGTCCCGCCTCCACCTGAGCGAATGCTCCAGCGGAAAACGCCAGAATCAATGACACCAATACCAGTGTTCGTTTCATACAGATTCCTCCTATCGGGAGAGAAAGGTCCATCCAAGCATTCGTCGCCAATGGCTCAAGATAATACACGGCCGGATCGGGCCGAAAATGTAAATTGCTGGTGACAAAACCTGCGGCATGCAAGCGCGATAGCGCTAATCGCAGTTTTCTTCAAGACGAACGAGGTCTTCGTAAGACTCCCGCCGGCGAATGACTCGATAGGTCTCGCCCTTGACGAGAACCTCCGCGGCCCGCGGCCGCGAATTGTAATTTGAGGAAAGGCTGAAACTGTACGCGCCTGCGCTCATGACGGCGAGCAATTCCCCAGGCTGGAGCACAGCGATCTCTCTGTCCTTTGCGATGAAGTCGGCGGACTCGCACACCGGTCCGACGACATCGACAGTTTCTTGAGGTGACTCTTTCGAGCGGGTCTGTACCGGCCAGAGTTGGTGATGCGAACCGTACAGTGCGGGCCGGATCAGGTCGTTCATGCCCGCATCGATGACCAGAAACTTTTTAGCACCCTGATTTTTTTTAAGCAATACTCGCGTCAGCAATACTCCGGCGTTCCCAACGATCACACGTCCCGGCTCCAGAACGATCGTGAGGCCGAGATCCCAAGCCGCTTTCGCAACCGCGGCGCCGTATGCCGCAGGTGATGGCGGCTCCTCGCTGTTATAAGAGATTCCCAGCCCGCCGCCGAAATCGAGGTACTTGAGCGTGAGGCCTTCCCCCTTCAATTCGAGGATAAATTCGCGAAGGCTCGCCAGGGCTTCCTCGAACGGCCCCATTTGGGTGATCTGTGAGCCGAGGTGGCATTGGACTCCGACAATTTCGATGTTCGGAAGTTGCCGCGCACTCCGATACAATTCCCGCGCCTGAGGCAGACTGACGCCGAACTTGTGCTTCTGCATTCCGGTCGAAATATACGGGTGCGTTTTGGGATCGACGTCGGGATTGGCGCGGATCGACACCCGCGCCCGCCTTCCGGTATCGCGCGCGATGGTGTGGATCAGTTCGAGTTCCGCGCTGGATTCGACATTAAAGAAAAGGATTCCGGCATCGAGCGCGTAGCGGATTTCATCCGCTGTTTTACCGACTCCCGCAAAAATGGTTTTCGAGGCGGAACCTCCGGCGCGCAGGACTCTGAACAGTTCGCCGCCCGAGACGATATCGAATCCCGTTCCCCATTCTGCGAATGACCGGAGCAGGTTGATGTTGGAATTGGCTTTTACCGCGTAGCAAATCAGGTGCGGTACGGATTGGAAGGCTTCGTCGAAGACGCGGACGTGCCGGCGCAGGGTTGCTTCGCTATAAATGTAGGTAGGAGTACCAACCTCTCGCGCGATTTTTTCGAGCGGGGTTCCTTCGCAGTAGAGTTCGTCCCCCCGATACTCGAAGTAGTGCATGAAGAATTATAGCCGCAGATGGCGCGGATAACGCAGATCTGCGTTATCCGCGCCATCTGCGGCCTAATTCTGTTTCGTGCGGGAAGCGATCAAGGCCTTCTTCTGAGCGTCGGTCAGGACCTTGACGACCTTGCCCATCGTGGCTTTGTCGATGTCGGCGAGCTTTGCAGGATCGGGATGTCCTTGCGACTCCTTCATGAGCTGTGTGCGCTGCTGCGCGTCATCACTATAGAAGGTTTGGATCTGCGGTTCCTGTTCGGAACTGAGAGGAGCGCCCGCCTCTTCCATCGTGACTTTGAGCGCCCCGAACCCGCCGGCTTTCTTGAGTTCGGTGTTGAGGTATTTTTTCAATGCGGCCTGATGTTCGGAATTTAGAGCGGCCGTTGTTTTGGCCAGCATCTCGTCGTTGATCTTCTTGAACTGTTCCGCTGCGGGACCGTTTTGCAGCGCCGCAAGGCTGTTCGCATCGGGGGCGCCGCCTCGGCCGCGGCCGTTACGCCGTCCACCGCCCTGGGGCTGCGCCGGAGGCTGGCCGGCAAACTTCGTCTGCAGATCACGGAGTTGCTGGACCTCGGCTTCGACAATCGGGCGTAAAGCCTTTTCCTCGTCGGGCGTCAGCGTAATACTCGCCTTCGACAGCAGGAACGCTTTTACCGGTTCCAGCGGATTGACGGGATCGATTCTGGTAAACACCTGATTGCCGCCGCCGCCCGCCACGCCGCCGCCACCACCCCCGCCCTCGTCCTGGGCAAACGCCGGCATTGCCAGCAACAAACCGAGAAATAACCAAAATGCTTTCTTCATAAGCTGCTCCCTGGAATTGAACCGATACTCGTCTCTATGACGTGCGGCTAGTTGGACTTGGCTCCGTGGTCCGAGCCCGAATCGCGGTCTTTATTATTGCCGTTCGAATTCTTATTTAAATCGCGATTTTTGCGCCGTTTCTCGAGAAAATCATCGTATTTCTTCCGCTGCTCATTATCGAGCACGGCGCGGATTTTTACGCGGGATGCTTCTTGAATGGCCTCGAAGCGGGGTTGGGTTTCTTTGCGCAGGTCCTGGAAGGAGTGAATGGTTTCTTCGCCGATTTTGTGCATTTGTTCGCGCTGATCCTGGTTCAAGCCGAGATAATCGTAAAACTTGTTGATATCCCGGCGCGCGCCTTGATTTCGATCGGGTGTGATTGGGGCTGGCGCACTGACCATCCGCGTGGTGTACAGATTGGCGCCGAGCACGCCGGCGCCGATACCCAGGAGGAAAATGGCGAAGACCAGCGTCTTCGCCTTGCCGGACGCTCCAATCACTGCTGGTCCTCCGGGGCGATCAACTGCTCCAGCACGTCCTGACGGCTGGGCACGTCCGTACCGTTGTACAAAAAGCTCTCTGCGGGATTCTGTTCCGACTCCAGGAACGATTCAACCATCCCACGTTGCGGCAATTGAGGGATGAGAGTCTCAACGGCAATAAAGCACAGCAGGAGCATGAGAGCGACTGCCAGGACAGGCCGCGTCGCCTTCGAAATGACATCCCATATTCCGGCTTCCTGATACTTGCCCTCGTTCATGCGCGCCATCACGCGCTGAGTGAAGTACGGACCCGGTTCAAAAACCCGGTTTCGTTCTGCGTCAAAAAAATCTTCCAGTCGATTCATTTGCTATGTCCTTCGGGCCCGCCCAACATGGTCTGGAGTTTCTTCCGTGCTCGAAACAACCGGACTTTAACGTTGGTCTGCGTGAGGCCCATGGTTTTAGCGATTTCCTCTACCGACATCTCTTCGACTTCCTTAAGCATCAGCGGAACCCGCAATTTCGGATCCAGCCGCTGCAACGCCAATCGCGCTTTCCCCATGGAATCCGGTTCCTGGGGAGCCACGGATTGCCGCCCGGCGATCTCAGGTCCATAGGTCTCCAACGCTACATTTCGCCGCCGTGTTTTACGCAGCTCATCATAGCAGGTATTGACCGTCACCCGAGCCAGCCACCCCGGAAAATTCTCGTCCGGGTGAACCTGATCGATTCTCGCAAACAGTTTCAGGAAAACATCTTGCGCGATATCCTCGACATCCTCGCGAGTCCTGAAAAACCGGCTGACGAGACGGAATACCATCGAGGAAAACTGGTTCACGATGGCTTCGTGAGCTGATCTGTCGCCCGCCTGAGCGCGAACAATTAGCTCTCGATCGAATTCCATAATTCCATACGCCATGTGGAAAGACAGGGTTACAGCTTTTTTTCGAGCATTTTCTGGGACAAAAAAAGCTGCTCGGACAGCGGGTTAGCATCGCATGCGCGAGGCTTGTTTGCCAACAATTTACATCGAAAGCGGACTCAGCCGGTACCCTTTGACTTTTTTTTACAAAGATCGCCTCTGGGGCTACCCGAGTACCCCTTTTCAGCATAAATTACATTGATCCGCCCCCACGCTGGGCGTACTGTGTGACGTCTGGCACGCAGGCCTGCCATCCCAAAGGCCCGTAAGTGGTTCAGAAGATTTGTCAGTACAGCATCCCTGGGAGGATCAATTTCATGATGAAATTTAACCGGTGGGCGGCTTGGCTCACCACGATGGCTCTGATCTTCGCCTGGAGCGTCGCTCCGGCTTCCGCCCAACTCACTCGCGGCTTCATTTCCGGCATCGTTTCCGACTCCAGCGGCGCCGTGCTCGCAGGCGTCGAGGTCACCATCACCAATACGGCAACAAACATTTCCCGCGACACCATAACGAACGACACGGGTTTATACCGGTTCGCCGCCGTAGAACCCGGAGACTACAGGGTCGAATTCAAGCTGGCGGGCTTTGAGACCCAACGGATCGATGCCGTTTCCGTGGACACGGCTCAGGAAAAGACACTCAATCAGACCCTGAAGGTCGGCGGCGTCAACTCGGAGGTTCTGGTCACAGCGATACCCGGCGCCGAACTTTCCAAGACCACGGCAACGATCGAGCGGACCTTCCAGGGTTCGCTTATTGAAGATCTGCCTTTACAGACAAATTCGTCCGGTTTTCGCGACACAACCCGAATCGCTTTCCTCGCCCCCAATGTCACCCGGGCGCCCGGACAAAACGGGTTCGCGGTCAGCGGCCAGCGGTCGAGAAACAACAACTTCATGCTCGACGGCATCGATAACAACGACTACACCGTGACTCTGGATGCCGTACGCATTGTTCCCGAGGCGGTTTCCGAGATTCAGGTTCAAACAACCACGTATTCCGCCGAATTCGGCCGCAACACCGGCGCGCAGTTTTCGGCCGTCACGAAGAGCGGGACCAATGCTTTCCACGGGGAAGGGTGGGAATTTTACCGCGGCAACTGGATGGAGCCCATCAGCCTGACGAACAAACGCGCGGGCATCAATAGAACGCCGCGATTCGATGTGAACGAGTTTGGCGGCGATGCCGGCGGTCCGATCTTCAAAAATCGGACATTCTTTTTTGGCTTGATCGACTGGGATCACCGGCGGGAAGCGGCAAGTGCCGGGAATTCGACTTCCGCGAACATTCCAACTCCGGCAGGTTATGCCGCGCTCTCGACGATCCCGCTCTTATCCGGTCAGACCCAGGCCAGCCGGCAGGCCGTGCTTTCGGCGTTGTCTTTCCTGCCGCAGATTTATCCTCAAGTTCTGAATTTTTCCAATCTTCAGAATGTTCCAATCAACAACACGCCCATTCAGGTCGGGACCATCAACATCGCGCTGCCGCAACCGTACAACTTCTTCAACAATGTTGTGCGAATCGACCATAAGCTGTCGAACAGAGACGATTTATCGTATCGGTATTATCTCGATAAGCGGAATCAGCCGAATGTAACGGACAATAAGCAGTTCGGGACCAAATATACCGCCTCCCAGGCGATTTTCCGGCAGAATCATGCTCTCAGCTATACGCGCGTCGTCAATGCTCATTTTCTCAATGAAGCGCGGATGGCCTACGTGCGAAGCAACTTTCAATTTACCGAGAATGATCCGACCGATTCCACGGTTACGATTTCGAATTTCTTCACAATCGGGGGGCTGAATACCTTCCCGCAGGGGCGTTTCGATCATACCTGGCAGTATCAGGATGTGGCGAGCTATACCCTGGGCCGCAATGCGGTCAAGTTCGGATTCGATCTGCGCCGCTACTGGCTCAACAGCCTGACCGCGACGGATTCCAAGGGAACATGGGCTTTCAGCACCTTGGCCGCTTTCATCAACAATTCGGCCACGAGTCTCACGCAAGCCATCAACACAACCTCGTTTGTCGCGACCGAATGGGATCATGCCTATTTCTTTCAGGACGATTTGAAGGCCACGAAGAACCTGACACTCAATCT
>DASXLG010000106.1 GCA_036496425.1 Terriglobia bacterium
CGAAGCGCGGTTGGCCTTCGCACCTGCCGTCCGAAGCCATCAGGATTGTTTCGCCGATACGAAAGCTGGCATGCATCACTTTGTCTTCCATTCCCGGCTGCGCCATGCCTGGTTCGGGCGCGTCCTTGAAACGGCTGAGCATCTCCACCTCGGCGCCCACAGCGCTGCGGTAGAATTCCAGCGCCTCTTCGCAGCGACCGCCAAAAAACAGATATGGTTGCACCGACATATTCGAGTTAGACATACGTGCACCTTGCGATTCGTTTGGATGAACGTCAATCTGCCGCTGCCGATTCAACAGTCCCACACTGAAACCCAAGGAGGAAGCGGACGAACCCAATGAAAGTTTTGTTATTCATGATCGCCGCGCTCATGTCGGCGGAAATGACGAGCGCCGAGGAAACCGTCATCGTGAAGAACGTCCTCGGGGCGGAAGGTCCGCTCTATTTCGACGGGAATCTTTATTTTGTCGGCTGGATCTCCAACAGCCTGTCGAAGTGGGATGGGAAGAAGACAACCATCCTGAACAATGCCGCGGGGTGCGGCCATAACGGGTTGGCTCTCGCGAAACAAAAGACTTTCCTTCTCGCCTGCACCGACGAACACGGAGCCATTCTCGAACTCGACCTCAACGGCAAGGAATTGCGCCGATGGGACGCCGATGACAATGGCCATAAGTTCGACGGCGGCATCAACGACATCGTAGTGACCGCTAATGGCGGCGCCTACGCCACCCTTTTTGGACACTTCGTCGATCCGCCAACCACGGTCATGGGAAAGATCTTTTATCTGGCTCCGGGTGCGAAAAATTGGATAGAGGTCGCGGACGATCTCAACTACGCCAACGGCATCGGTGTCGCTCCCGATCAAAAGACTCTCTATGTCAGTGAAACGGTCGGCAATTGTATCCTGAAATTTGATATTAATCCCGATGGCTCGCTCAGCCATCGCGCCAACTTTGCTCTTCTGAATCTCCTCACCAAAAACAAAATCGACTCGTGGTGGATTGGACCCGACAGCATGAAAGTCGATGCCAAAGGTAACATCTACGTTGCGCAGTGGTCCGGTGGGAAGGTTTTGAAAATATCTCCCGCTGGAAAGCTTCTACACGTCTTCAATATTGCCGCGGGCAACGGCACCACCAATGTCGCCTTCGGCGAAGGAGAAAAAGACCTTTACGTCACGGTGGTGAAAGATCCTAACGATCCGAAGGCTGCGGGATGTATCGTGAAGATTCCAAACGTTCGGTAACCGCCGTTTCCAAGCTAGAACTTTCTCGTCTCGCCGGGCTTCATGAACTTCACTCGCGCATCATCTCCGACGACGGCACGAATGTCTGCCTCGCTCGAAGAGCCGGGCAACGCGCCGTAATGCATTGGAATAACCACTTGCGGCTTGAAGTAACGATTCACCGCCAGCCAGGCCATCCGCGCATATTGTCCGTCGGCTACTGCACCGCATCCCGTCAAGATGATGTTGGGATGATAGAATTCCTGGATCAATGACATGTCGCCAAAGATCCAGGTATCGCCTTCATCGTATAGCGTTCGCCCATCGCCGAACTCGAGCACGTAACCCACCGGCCGTCCGCTCGGCTCGCTGCTGTGCATGGCCGGGACCACGTGAATCTTCACATCGCCCGCTGTCACCTGATCGCCAACATTGACCGTCTCGATCTGCTCGCGCGGCAGGCCGCCCTTGGTCACAAAGGTGTCGAGCATCATCACACTGACCAATTTTGCCTTGCTCAACTTTGCCAACTCCACGGCGTCACCGAGATGATCGCCGTGCGAATGCGTCACAAGGATATGACTCGGATGATAGCGAGCCAGATCTTTATTTTCCGGTGGCGTCGCCGGATTTTTAGTCAGGAACGGATCGATCAACAGATGTGTTCCGCCGGGCGACACGATCTCGAAGGCCGCGTGCCCGAGCCAGGTAATTGAGATCGTCTTCTTCTCGTTAGGCGAGGGCGTTTGCGCCAGCGCCGCTCCGCCGATAGCGAAAGGAACTAGAAGACAAACCCACACCCGCATCGCAAACCTTTTCATGCCAACGCCCCCGCTACAAGTCGGCGCCGGCCGAGATCGCGCATCTCACGTGTCGTCTGATCCATTCCGCAATTTGTACTCCGCGTTCCGAAAAGCGGGCGATTGTCAGAAATCGGCATTTGCATTATTAGGAACGTGATGACCGCGACCGCCGCCCTCCACAAGCAGATCGAGCGCTACCGGATCATGACCGGGGAAGAACGTCTGGCCATAGCCCTGGATTTGCATGAAGTCTCTTGCGGTATCGCCCGGGAGGGAATTCGTCACGACCATCCCGAAGCAGACCCTGCCGAAGTAGAGAGATTGCTCCGCCGCCGCCTCGAACTCACACGCGCCGGATGACTGAACGCGAACTCCTGGTGGATTGCCTGCGCCGTTT
>DASXLG010000107.1 GCA_036496425.1 Terriglobia bacterium
TTATTGCTCATTCATGAACGGATATCGGTAATCGGTCGGCGGGACGAAGTTCTCCTTGATCGTCCGGGGGCTTACCCAACGCAGCAGGTTCATCATCGAACCCGCCTTGTCGTTCGTGCCGCTGGCGCGGGCTCCTCCGAAAGGCTGCTGGCCGACGACGGCTCCGGTCGGTTTGTCGTTGATGTAGAAGTTGCCGGCGGCGAATCGCAGGGCACGATTGGCCTCCGCGACAGCGCTCCGGTCGGTGGCAAAGACGCCTCCAGTCAGGCCGTAGGGTGAGGTCTTATCGACGATCGAAAGGGTCTCCGTCCACTGACTGTCCGGATAGACATACAGGCTCACGACCGGCCCGAACAGTTCTTCGCACATGGTGCGATAATCCGGGCGCTTCGCCTGAATCAAGGTGGGCCGGACGAAATAGCCGGCCGAGTCGTCGGTTTCACCTCCGGCCACGATTTGCGCATCGTTCGACTTGCGCGCTTCTTCGATGTATCCGCTGAGCTTTTTGAACGACGCGCGGTCGATGACGGCCCCCATGAAATTCCGGAAGTCCGATACATCGCCCATGGAAATCGAATTTGTGATTTCGATGAGCCGGCTGCCCATTCGCTTCCAGATGCTATCCGGAATATAGACGCGGGAGGCGGCGCTGCACTTCTGGCCCTGGTATTCGAAGCCACCCCGGACGATGGCGGTGGTCAGGGCGTCGGGATCGGCGCTGGGATGAGCAAGAATGAAGTCTTTGCCGCCGGTTTCACCGACAAGGCGCGGGTACGTCCGATAGCTCCTGATGTTGTCGCCGACTGTGCGCCACATGGTTTGAAACACTTCGGTCGAGCCCGTGAAATGGATGCCTGCAAGATCCGGATGATGGAGCAGCACCTCGCTGATCGGACCGGCATTGCCGGGCAGAAAATTGATCACTCCCGGAGGCAGTCCGGCGGCTTCGAATACTTTGAAGATGTAATAGTTGCTGAGAACCGTCGAGCTCGCCGGCTTCCAGATGACACAGTTCCCCATGATTGCCGGCGCCGACGAGAGATTGCCGCCGATCGAGGTGAAGTTGAACGGCGTCACGGTGTAGACGAAGCCTTCCAGGGGCCGGTAGTCCAGCCGATTCCACATGCCCGGAGCGTTCAGCGGCTGGTTGTCGTAGATCTGTTCGGCAAAATGCGCATTGAAGCGCAGGAAGTCGATGGTTTCGCAGACCGCATCGATTTCCGACTGGTGCACGGTCTTGCTTTGATTGAGCATGGTCGAAGCATTGATCACCGGCCGCCAGGTCGAGGCGAGCAGATCCGCGGCCCGTAGAAACACGGCCGCCCGGTCTTCGAAGTTCCAGAAAGCCCATTCACGGCGCGCGTCCGTCGCGGCTTTGACGGCCTGTTCGACTTCTTTGGCGCCGGCTTTGTGCCAGGTCGCAAGCACGTGACCGTGCCTGTGCGGCATCACCTGCGTCGCGGTGTCGCCTGTGCGGACTTCCTTGCCGCCGATGATCAGAGGTATCTCGATACGTTCGGCGGACATCGCCGCCAGCTTATCTTTCAGAGCTTTCCGTTCAGGCGTGCCGGGCGCATAAGAGTAGATAGGCTCGTTGACGGGAACCGGAACCCGATAAGTCATACTTCGACCTCCTGATTCCAGTTTATAGAAGTAGCCAGAAAAAAGTAGAGGGGTGCGCCCCCCTCTACTTTTTTCTGGCTACTTTTTCTTCACGAATTTCTGGACGTTGGCGTTCACGCTGTCGGCGATGAACACTTCACCTTTCGGGCTGACCGCGATCATATGAGCTTCACCGAATTCGCCGAGTCCCTTGCCGGGCTTTCCGGTCGCGCCGAGGACCTTGCCGTCGAGATCGAGTTTCAGGAGCTGGCCGGCAAAGCCGTTCACCATGAAAATATTCTGCGGACCGATGTCCAGTGAAGCCGGGAGACCGGAGTACTTGAGTTCTTTGATGTATTTTCCATCCTGATCGAAGATCTCAATCCGCTGGTTTTCGCGGTCGGTCACCCATAACTGGCCTTTGGCGTCGAAAGCGAGGCCGTGAGCCACGTCGAATTTGCCGGGTTCCTTGCCTTTGCCGCCCCAGGATTTGATGAACTTTCCGGTCTTATCGAACCTCAGAACGCGGGGATCGCCGTTCGCCCCGGGAGTGTGACCCTGCGCGACAAAGATGTCGCCATTGCGGGCGATGGCGACGTCATTGGGTTCGTTCAGGAGATGTGTTGTGTCGTCCCATGCCCCCCGCTGGCCTTTCGTCCCGAGAGTCATCAAGACCTCGCCCTGCGGGCTCAACTTCAGAACCGTGTGTCCGCTGACGTCCGTGGCCCAGATGTTGCCGTCGGCATCGATCCGAAGGCCGTGCGAGCGCGTGAAGAGTCCCTGACCGAACGAGCGGATGAACTTGCCGCTGTTATCGAACTCGTAGATCGACGGGTTCCCGCGGGTCAACACCCAGATGTGACCTTTGGAGTCGAAGGCAACGCTGGCGGCGGCGCCGGCCAGGCTGGTCCCAGCCGGAAAGGTGAAGGGGTCCGGGACGGAGACGTAGTCGAGCTCCGGCGCAGTTTGTGGAATCAACAACGCGGGATCCGATGGACGCTGGGCGAAGACCAGCGTGACTGCCAGCAGGATACCGAGGATGACCGCTCCGATTTTCATCACATACTCCCAAGCGTGGATTTGGCGGAAGTTTACAAGAGGGAAGGAACCACAAGAAGCACAAAAGGCACAAGAGGAGCTCACCCCCTCCTGTGCCTTTTGTGCAGCTTGTGGTTCCTGCTTTATCTGGCTAACGGATTCGGCCGAATCTGGAAGTGCACGATCTTACCCTTCGTGCCCTTGCCGCCTTCGGATTGCCACACGAAGTGTGTCCCGTAGTTGGACCACAGTCCGTGACCTTTCCAGTTCGCCATATTCGGATCATCGATACGTCCGTCCATACCGCGGGCATAGAACCCGAGCGGATACGGAATGCGGAACTTGGTCCATGTGCCGTTTTGAGTGTTCAGAGCCAGCAGCGAATCGGAATTCGAGCCGGTTGCAAATGGTGTATTCGCGCCCATGCCCGATGCGTTGTGCTGGTCCACCCAATTGAAGTACTGGAAGTCCGCCGGGATGTTCGTCCCTTTCAACTTCGGACCGTCGGTCGTGTAGAGCTTCCAGCCTTCTTTGCACTGGCTGCCGTCGTTCTTGGCAGGGCCGTTCAAGTCTTTGCACTTCCGGACATCAAAGCTGGCGAGCTGGCTGCTGGCAGCAAGATCCGTCCAGACAACGCCGTTGCCGTCGATGTCGATACCGCGAGGATCGAAACCGCCTTCCGGAACTTTGAAGATCGTCGTCTTGCAGCTTTCCGGAGGATTGTTGCCAACTTGCAGCCGGACAAGCATACCTGGGAACGGGTTCTCGCTGACGCCCCAAACGGTGTCATCGACCGGGCTGGGGATCACCGAGTAGAGGTTATACCGAACCATCGAATCCAATTTCGGATCATACGGGGCCGCCGCCGCGGCGCCACGTCCGCGGCCTCGGCCTGCTGCGGACCCACCACCTGCGGGGGCTCCGCCACCTGCCGCGGCTGCTCCGCGGGGCGCCGGGGCGCCGCCGCCATTTTCGCCCGCGTACAGGAGTTCGTTACCGCTCAGCTGATTGGTACCGAGATTATTAAAGGGCCGCGTGATCTTGCCGTCGCCGTTGGTGTCGAGGACCTGTCCGCACCAGCCGACCGCGGTACGTTCGGCCTTGAACTCGTCCTTGGTTTCCGCCAAGGTCTTGTCGTACAGCTTCGTGTTGACCCAGCCGAAGATCGGGCCGCTGAGTTCATTGAAGTAGACCGTCTCGTTGGCATCGTTATCGAACTGCAGATGGTGCGTACCGAAGCAGGTTTCAATCAGCTGCCATTTCTGCGTCTTCGGATCGTAGAAGGAGGCCTGGCGTCCGCTGTTCATCAGCGGGAACCAGTCGGCGGACTTGTTGCCCAATGACGCATCGTTGCACCATGTGGGCTCCTGACGGCCGCGAATCTTCGAGGTCGTCCAGACGCGGCCCTTGCTGTCGAGCATCGGGTTGTGCGGATCGGCCGGGTTGTAAGGATTCGGGCATGCCTTGGAATCGGCCGGCACCGGATTGCACCACAGCCACTCGTTGCCCCAGTGCAGGGACGGCATCGCCGGCTTCGGGAAGCGCGACGGAACGTTTGCTCTATCTTCGCGGGTCGGGATGTCGATGGCGAACGTGCTGTTCTCTCTTGGATCCATAACGACCAGCTGGCCATGGCCTGCCGAAACGGCGTATGACGGGCCGCCGGCATTCACTGTCGGATGATTCTTGTCGGTCGAGATCTGATCGTGCATGAACGAATGATCGTCGCCGACATCCCAGAGCGTGGCAACGATGTTGCGTTCAATCCCTGTCGGCCGCTTGGGCGCAGGAGGAACTTCGCCCTTCGCGATTCGATCGGTCCAGTCTGCGAAAACCTTCAACGAACCGTCGTGCCCCATGCCGCTCAACGCGCTGTACATCGAATCGCCGCGGACGCCACCGTGTAAGCGGCGGTCCCAGGCGTCGATGGGCGTCTTGATGTTGGGCTCCGCTGCATAGACGTCGTCCAGCGTGCGCGTCAATTGATTGCCCAGCTGATGGCAGAAATTGCAGTTGGATTTCAGACCATTGACCCATTGATTCTGCGTCAGCATCCTGTTGCCGATGCCGTTGCCCTGGCCTCCCGTACCTGGGAAAAGGTCCTTCGTCGGCGGCGCCATCAGAGACAACCAATAGTCGCCGGGATAGACCTTGGCGGCTTCCTGAGGAGTTTTTGCGCTCATTGCTTTGAGCGTGACGGAGTTTGTTGCAGGCTTCAACGTCTGCGGCGTGGAATCCAGAAGACCGTAACCACGAACCCAGACCTTGTAATTAGCGGCCGGCAGATCCGGAACCAGGAATTTCCCCTGGTCATCCGTTACAACGATCTTAATGAAATTCGTGAGCAGATCCTTTGTTTCTGCAATGACCCAGACGCCGGCTTCGGGGCCTTTGTCACTCTGAACCACGCCTTGAATGATCCCGGTCGGAGCCGGAATATTCCGTTGTGATTGCAGAAGGGCGCTGCTTGGAAACGCTCCCAAACCGGCGAACAGGGCGACCAGCGCAACCGCAAGCACGGCGGTTCTGATGCCCGATCGGGTAGTCGAATTCATACAAACTCCTCCTCTTATATAGCTCTCGGCAACATGTTGACTTTCAGCGCAGCAGTATAGGCGGGGTTGGCGGTTCGATGCAAGGGCACGGGTGGGTAGGGTAGTCCGCCCTGAAACCGTAACTAAGGGACTGCGCATAAATAATTCGGAATTAGATATGCACTTAAGCGTCATTACTCCAAGCTGACAGACCTGAAGAATTCCAAAAGATCCCTGATGGATATTGCGTTGTAGAGCGATTGACGAGCTGGCCCGCATTATGACAC
>DASXLG010000108.1 GCA_036496425.1 Terriglobia bacterium
CGCATTGATCACGGTCCTGTAGAGGTAGCCCTTCGGGTCCCTCCAGACATCCGGCGGAAGCTTGGAATCGATGAGCTTTAAGTACAAGTTTTGAATCACATCCTGGGCATCTTCCGTCTTCCTGAGAGATTTCCGGGCCGCGCGAAACATGAAATCGTAGTGCTCGACGAACAGGTCCTCGGTTGTTCGTCGGCCACGGCCATCATTTGTTTCCTCTCCATCCATTCCGGTGTTCATCTGCCCTTCATCAGGTACAACGTTTCGGACCCCCCTGTTTGTCACAGGTGGCAAAGATTTTTTTTCGAAAGCCGTAAGTGATTGTTAAATATACCTGACGAGCCGACTTTGGAAGGCAGAAGGGCCAAGCACTTTGTCGTCCCGCGACAATCTCCTGGGACGCTCCCAGCTCGAACAAGACCTGCTGGTAACCGTTCTGGCAATTCCCCGGTCGAGTCGTCGCTATCGATCAGGGACGAGGTGAAGAATCGGGGCGTTGGGAAGTGTTTTCTTACGACACCGGCGGCGACTGGTACTTCGACATCAGTTCTTCCTGAAAGTTGCGCGGTTCGTTTCCGTTCGGGACGGTGTGTTTATAGCTACCGTCGGCTTGAAGCCATCGGAGCTTGGTATTATCGGCAATTGCATTCTCGAGAAGCTCACCACGGACACGGGCTCTCAATTGCGGATCGTCGACGGGGAACAGGACTTCGACACGCCGGTTCAGATTACGGTGCATGAGATCGGCGCTGCCGAGATACATCTCTTCGTTGCCGCCGTTCGTAAATGCATAAACACGGGAGTGCTCGAGAAAGCGGCCGACGATGCTGGCGACGGTAATGTTCTCGCTGAGGCCGGGAATGCCGGGACGCAGACAGCATACGCCGCGAACGACCAATGTAATCGGAACGCCCGCTTTGGAAGCCGCATAGAGTTCGTCGATCAGTCCGGTGTCCGTCAGGCTGTTGCACTTTGCGAAAATGCCGGCGGGCCGCCCGGCGGATTTATTTTCGGCTTCCCTCTTGATCAAGCCGGCCAGATGTTCGCGCAAGCCAACCGGTGCGACCAGAAGCTTCCGGTACTGCGTCTGACCTGAAAATCCGGTAAGGAAGTTGAAGAGCTCCGTCGCGTCGGCGCCGAACTCGGGATTGGTTGTGAACAAACAGACGTCGGTGTAGATCTGCGCCGTGACCGGATTGTAATTTCCGGTTGCCAGATGAACATAGCGCCGCAACGTGTTCCCTTCCTGGCGGATCACCAGAGTCATTTTTGCGTGCGTTTTCAAACCGACGATTCCGTAAATGACATGAGCGCCGGCCTGTTCCAGCCGCCGTGCCCACTGGATATTGTTTTCTTCGTCGAAGCGGGCTTTCAGCTCGACCAGCACGGCCACCTGTTTTCCGCGCTCGGCGGCCTCGATCAAGGCGCCGACAATCGGAGAGTCGCTGCCAACACGATAAAGCGTCGCCTTTATCGCGAGCACGTTCGGGTCTTTGGCCGAGGCTCTGAAGAACTCGACTATCGGCATGAACGATTCGTAAGGGTGGTGCAGAAGCACGTCGCGATGACGGATCGCGTCGAACACCGGCTCCCCTTCGCGAAAGACGGCCGGCGTCAGCGGCTGAAACGGTTTGTCTTTTGCGGCAGGCAGATCCAGCTTGTACAGCATCATCAGGTCCGGAATGTTCAGCGGGCCATCGATCGAATACACATCCAGATCGCTCAACTGGAGCGACTGCCGGAGAAGATCGATCATTGCGGCGCTCATCGTCGAAGCGACCTCGAGACGGACGCCGAATCCGAAACGGCGTTGCCGCAGCGTTTGCTGGACGGACTTCAGCAGATCTTCCGCTTCGTCCTCTTCGATTTCGACATCGGCATCACGAGTGATGCGGAACGGATCGCATTCGAGAATCGTGCATTCCGGGAAAAGCGCTCGAATGTGTTCCGCAACCAGGTGTTCGAGCAGAACAAACTTGTGCTTCTCGCTGACGCGAATCAATCGCGGAACATTGCCCGGAATCTTGACGCGCGCGAAACGGGGCTCTTCTCCGGTACTGCTTCCGTATGGCCGCAGCAATATGCCGAGATTCAGGCTGATATTCGAAATATATGGGAAAGGATGTCCGGGATCGACGGCAAGCGGTGTCAGGATCGGAAACACGCGTTCCGCAAAAAAGCGCTCCAGCCTCTGACGCTCCTCGGAATTGAGTTCGCCGGGCTCGAGAAGTTGGGCGCCCAAGGCTTCCAGCCCCGGAAGGACGTCATTCAAGAGACAGCCGGTCTGGGTCTTTATCAGAGGCCGCAGCCGCTCGGAGATGACCTTCAACTGATTGGCCGGCGTCAGGCCGTCAGGCGAGAGCGAATTCGGGTCGGTCTCGGCCTGCTCCTGAAGGCCGGCGACACGAACCATGAAAAACTCATCGAGGTTGGTTGAAAAAATCGAAAGAAATTTCAGTCTTTCAAGCAGAGGAAGCGAAGCGTCGAGCCCCTCTTCAAGAACTCGTGCGTTAAATTCGATCCAGCCCAGTTCCCGGTTGAACAAACGATCATCCACAGAGTCAGTCTATCGCATCCAATATAAAAAACACCCGGCCCGAAGGCCGGGTAAATGGGGTTTAGTGAATGTTTCCGAAATAAAGCGTCGCCGACGCTCATTTCAAATTAATGAACGTCATGCAAATAATTTGCACACGCCACGTCGGAAGCCACCAAGGTTCTTACCACCACGACTTGCGGGACACGAGCCCAAGGACATTGCTATAGTCGTCAGTCCAAAGAACTGAGCGGGCGGCTGGGGATGGAACCTCGGCACGACGACGCAGTTCCGGCAAACGAAGCGCATCCGCATTCCGTGAAAGCAGCGCCCAACGGCTAGCTTCGATTTCCGGTCCCGATTCAAGTGAAGTGACAACCAGAAGCGCAAGATTAAACTGCCTGCTAAGACCGCGAACTACCGGGCTCAGGTCCAGTGTTCGATTGGATATGTGAAAAGCAATCACGGAGTTTTGATTGCGCAGGTGAGTCAAGTATAGCTGCATTGCTTCACGACTCATCAAATGGACCGGGATCGAATCGCTGTCAAACGCATCCAGGGCCAACACATCGAATTTCTGAAACTCGCCTTGTGCCGCCTCCCGCTCCATGGAAAGACGGGCATCGCCCAAAGTCACTTCGACATTTGCCGGCGCGTTTTTCAAGAAGGTAAATCTCGCTTCAGGACCATAACTGATACGTTCTACCTCAGGATCGATTTCATAAAAGTGATAGTAGTCGCCGGGGCGGCCATATGCTGCCAAAGTTCCTGTTCCCAGACCAACGACGCCTACCCGGAGATCGGAGTCCGGACCGCTCGAGAGCCGCCTCGGATGATTCAACAGGAGGATTCCGATGCCCGAATTGTTGCCGTAATAGCTCAACGGAGTAACGTCATGAACTCCGTCTTGAATCTGCACACCATGCCGGGTTTGCCCATGCAACAGGTTCAGACGGGTGCCCTGTTTCTCGATCCGGAACACTCCAAAAAAACTACGATAGCGCGCGACGGCGCTCCTCATTTGAGAATAGGGGAGAGCCACGCAAACAATAGTGATCGAAACCAGTACCACACCTGCGTACGCCTGTACCCATCGCAACTGCACACGGCTTTTGATTGACGCCAATCCGAAGCCGGCCGCGATCAAGCCGGTTGCAACCAACGCCATGTGCAAGTAGGTCTCAAGTGCACGCACTCCGTTCGTAGAAGGGAAAGTGCGCAGCGTATATTCAAGGATTGCGCCCAGGCCAAGCACGATACACAACGGAATCCAGGCTGAACCCTGGTAGAACCATGATCCCCGATCCCGATACAGAGCCAAAAACAGGAGAAGTCCACAACCACAAACAGCAATCTGAAATTCCCAGAAACCTGTAAACAAGAGAGGAGCGATCAGCGCCACGAAAACGCCACCCGCCGCTCCTCCAGCGGCAATCATCAGATAGAAAGAGGTCAGATAGCGGCTCGATGGTTTTGAGCGGACGAGTTCCCCATGACAGATCATGCACACGATAAACAATGCAAAAGAGTAGCTGCCGATCTGATGAACAAGCTTTATGCTCGGCGTCAGCAGGATTAGCGCTAGACTGAGCGGGAGGAGCGGATGAAAGACAGCACGAGAATACCAATGAGCGGCATCGAAGCAGAGGATCAGGGTAATCAGATAGAGGCTCAGCGGCAACACCCATAGGAATGGCATAACCGTGATTTCCTGACAAAGCATGTTCGTGGTGGCAAGAAACATGATGCTCGCGCAAGCTGCGAGGAAAAACCAGAGAAGGTGGGTTCCCGTGGTTTTTTGTTCGCTACGCCTGCGCTTCACGGTGGCTGGAGACTCCTGCTCAACGACACCGGGCCCCCTGTCCATTGACTGCGTACAGATCGCTCCAATTGCAGCGTAAGCCAGGTAACCGGCAGACCAGAGCCAGCTCTGCGAACGCACCGTCAGGTTCGGCTCAAGCAGCAAGGGATACGTGAGCAACCCAAGCAGCGAAGCCACATTGGAGACGGCGTACAACCGGTACGGAGAACGTCCGTACGTTCGCGCAAACCAGCCTTGCAGCAAAGGATTCGTCGCCGACAAAAGAAAGAACGGTAAACCGACGCTGACGAGCAGGAGAGAGACGATATCCCAAACAGGGTGGGTAACGTCTGACGGTTTCCAGTTCGCATTTGGAATGATTGGAGAAACCCATCTAAATGCCAAAACCGCAAGTACCAATAACGAAAACCCAATCAAACAAACATGCGTTCGTACCTGAGCTCGGGTGGACAGTCGTGTGGTGAGGAAGTGGGCGTAACCATAACCGGCTAGCAACACTACCTGAAATACGAGCATGGACGTCGTCCAGACAGCCGGGGCGCCGCCAAACCAGGGCAGAATGTATTTACTGGAAATCAACTCCACCTGAAATAAGAGGAAAGAACCGAGGAATATGGCTGCCCCATAGAGCCATTCCTTCTTTAAATCGAGGCCGGAAAGATTGTTAGCTGATGCAACCCGTGTCATGAATTCGGACATGGTACACGACGGATGTACAGCGGATACTGAGAATTGAGAGAATTTCTCTAGATTGGTTTATGCAGCTATTCCCTGTAGTTGTGTATTGGAAAACCCAGAGCGAAGCCTTTTGCAGCATGAAAAATTCGTCAAACGTAAGTCAGGCCGACGTTCGAGCGCGCATCGGGATCCCATTCAACTCACGGCACTTGGTAAAACCAAACCAGGGCAGCGTCGGTTCTCTTTACAATCCACCAAGTCGGAAATCTTCAAATGCCGCAGCTATGTCTAGCAGAATCTATCGACTAGCCGATGGTAGTA
>DASXLG010000109.1 GCA_036496425.1 Terriglobia bacterium
CGTCAGTGGAAGTTCAAGCGCGGATTCGGGAGCTGATTAAACTGGCGAAAGAACAAGGTTATCTCACGTTCGACGATCTGAACGAGGCATTACCGGAGGGAGTCACCGACGCCGATGAACTCGATCTGATTCTCACGCGTCTGCGCCGCTTGGAAATCGACATTATTGAGGCCTCCGAAGTTGACCGGTACAGGGACGGCAAAAAAGACGTCGACGAGGAAGAGGAAGAAGAAGAAGGCAGAGCGGCACCCAAAGTTGATATTCTTGATGACCCGGTGCGGATGTATTTGAAGCAGATGGGGCAGGTCCCACTGCTGACTCGAGACCAGGAAGTCCAAATCTCGAAGCGAATTGAGGAGGCTGAAGGGATGGTACAAAAACATCTCAGCCGCTTCGGCTTTGTTGCCCGCGGGC
Organism: Terriglobia bacterium; assembly: GCA_036496425.1. Lineage (NCBI taxonomy): Bacteria > Pseudomonadati > Acidobacteriota > Terriglobia > Terriglobia bacterium. The sequence goes on from DASXLG010000109.1 coordinate 415, forward strand.
ATCTAGATCTCGCCCGGAAACTCATCGAAGGCCGGGAACGGTTCGATCGTGTGATCCTCGATAAAAAAATCGAGAGCCGCGAGAGATACATGAAGAACCTGCCACACTTGTGTAAGCAGGTGGAGCAATTCAGTGCATCCATTAGCCGGCACTTTTCCGAGCTTGTGCGCGACCTTTCAAAGAAGGTTTCACAAAAGCGCAGGGGACTGCAAAGAACGATGGCCACCCTGCAAAAGATTTACCCTCGTTTTTACCTTAAGCAGCGGGTTACCGAAGAATTCGTGCACCTCGCCGACGAGGCGCACCACACCTCGTTATATCTCCAGACGGAGCTCGCCAAAAATCCTCGCAGCAAGAAGCGGCGGTTACAGCTTCAGACCAAGGTCCGCGATTTGGAAATCAGCTTGTGGTTTTCGCTTTCCGATTATTCCGAGGAATATCGGACGCTGAAAACCTGGTTGCGCCAGGCATTCAAAGCCAAAACCGAAATGGTCGAGGCCAATCTTCGTCTTGTTATTTCCATTGCGAAGAAATACACCAATCGCGGTTTGTCGTTTCTCGACCTGATCCAGGAAGGAAACATGGGACTGATGAAGGCAGTCGAGAAGTTTGAGTATCGGCGCGGATACAAGTTTTCGACCTATGCGACCTGGTGGATTCGCCAGGCAATTACCCGGTCCATCGCCGACCAGGCGCGCACGATCCGAATTCCGGTGCACATGATTGAGACGATCAACAAACTCTTGCGCGTGCAAAAACAGCTTGTGCAGGAGTATGGGCGGGAGCCCACGCCTGAGGAAGTAGCTGAGGAAGTCTTGCTGCCAGTGGACCGGGTTCGGGCCGTGCTGAAGATGGCCCAGCAACCGATCTCGCTGCAGTCACCGGTAGGCGAGAGCGAGGAAACCAACTTTGGCGATTTCATCGAGGACAGGGGCGCCGAAAACCCGAGCGACATGACTGCGATCGTTTTGCTCAAGGAAAAAATCAAGGATGTCCTGGAAACGCTCACCGACCGAGAACGGCAAGTCCTCGAGCAACGATTCGGCCTCGTCGACGGCTACAGCCGAACGTTGGAAGAAGTAGGTCGACAGTTCCAAGTTACCCGGGAGCGGATCCGCCAGATCGAAGCAAAGGCCCTGCGCAAAATGCGGCATCCAACCCGGATTCGGCAACTGGAAGGTTTCCTTGAGGCGCCGGGAATTTGAACATAATTTTCGGCCACGTTATAGCGCAACTTCGAGGCACGCAGGCTGTTGAATCCGATGGACAACATGAAACCTCAAGATGACAAAGAGCTATGGGATGTTCTCGGCCGGCTTCCTGAGCCCACGCTTTCGCCATTTTTTTCCCGGAATGTCCTAAGAAAAATTCGGCAGAAACCGACTCGTTTCGAGCGGGTGCGGAACTGGTTCAGCCTGCGAAAGGTTGTTGGAGCGTCGGCCGTGGCAGCGGTCTTTGTCGCCATTGCTCTTGTCACGCATTATCCGGGTCCGCGGACAACGTCTTCTGGCGATTCAGATGTAGTGGCTAAAATCGATCCACAGGATTATGACGTCGTGGCTGATCTGGATGCATTGATCGCCTGGGATGAAAATAGCGTGTGGGAAGATAGGCCAACCTTGTAAGTTATTCGTCGGTTTGGCGGCTTTTGTTCTGTGTTGCGCGTACGCGCAAGCGCAGCCACAACAACATCGCGGCACGGCCGGCCGGCCGGCGCCAATGGCGGCACCTCATGGACCACCGCCAAGTCAACCTCATGGACCGCCTTCAGGTCAGCCTCACGGGGCATCTTCAGGGCAGAGCATAAGGGAACGATGGCTCGCGATGCCGCCAGATGCCCGGCAAAATTTCCGGCGCAACGCCGATCTATGGATGCAGATGACTCCAGAGCAGCGCAACCTCATGCGTCAACGGGAGAATGTGCGACGGCAGATTATCACGCGCGACGCAGACGCGGCAGTTCGCGATTCGGG
>DASXLG010000110.1 GCA_036496425.1 Terriglobia bacterium
ATAACCGTTGGACGGCCCGCTCCCGCGCACAGCGCGATGTGGTCGAAACCCATCTCGAAGGCGCTATCCACGGTCATTGTGCCGCCGAAGCGCACGCCGCCGAACATACTGAACTGCGCGCGCCGCTCGAGCAAAAGCCGAATGATCTTCAGGAAATTTTTATTCCAGCGAACCGTAATTCCATACTCGGCCACACCGCCAAATCCGGCCATCACGCGCTGGTCCAACCGCTCGTAGATTTCAGTGACGTCGCGCAGAGGCTCAAACTCTGCCCGGCGCCCGTACGGGTCCACTCCCGAGACGTTCTCCGGCAACGGCTCGATTTTCAATCCGTCCACCGCCACGACGGTGTGCCCGTCATTCATCAGATGATGCGACAAAGTGAAGCCCGCCGGCCCCAGCCCTACGACAAGCACCTTGTAGCCGCTCGCCGCGCGCGGATACGGACGCGCGAAATTGACCGGATTCCAACGCGTCAGTAGACCGTAAATCTCAAAACCCCAGGGCAGCTCGAGCACATCTTTCAATGTGCGCGTTTCCACCTGCGGAATATCCACGGGTTCCTGCTTCTGAAAAATGCAGGATTTCATGCAGTCGTTGCAGATGCGATGTCCCGTACCGGCGGCCATGGGATTATCAATCGCGACAATAGCCAGCGCGCCGATCGGATTGCCGTGACCCTTCACGACGTTCATCTCGGAAATCTTTTCGTCCAGCGGACACCCGGCGAGAGGAACCCCGAAGACGCTCGCCTTATACGCGCCGGTCTTCTCTTTCAGACCCGTCGAACAACTGTCCTTCGCCTGGTGGTGGCACTTGATGCAGTAATGGGCCTGGTCCAAGGCCCCGGTCAGGTTCGTTCCGGGATCGGTAAGCTGAAAGCCCTCCCGGTGGCGCCGGTGGTCGCCGTTTAACTCGAGCAGCACCAGTCCATCGCTCGCAAGCGATTCCACGGGCACCAGGTGATGCATGTCGAGTTTGTGGGGAATTTTAAACAGGACGCCGCGGCCGTGCTTAGCCTTCCCTTGCGGAGACAGCGTGGCCCACGCCGCGTATAACGTCGCTAAGCGGAGATGTTCATGATACGCCGTTTCGTTTTCCAGCCACTTGGAGACATGCGTCGCAAAGCCCAGTTCGGTCAGCGGCTCCGCGATCAGGGTTTCGATCTCCGCCGCCACAGCAAATCCGTCGATCTCACTCGCCGATTCCACAGTAAAACCCGTGAGCGCCTTACGCTGCACGAATTTTCGCTTCACCGCGTAGAGCGGGGCCAGTTCGGAATGCTTGCTCTGCAGTCGCGCGAGATCATTCTCGATAGCGAACAACTTGCCGACAAAATCGTCGACATAAGGGGCCAATTCGATGATCAGCTCGGAGGCCGTCTTGTTATGCGGCGCGGGCGGATCTTCGCGAGCTTTGAGCAGCCGTTCGCGTAGTTCGGGGGCCGCTTGGCGTAGCTCGTCCAGAAAGAAGCCGTCCAGCTTGAGCAGCCCTTGGCGCTCATACAGATCCTGAAATGTCAGACCGAACGCGAGGACAAGCTTGGCGCCGTCCTGCGCTTGCATTGTTTTATTCACCTGTTTTGTTCACCACAGACCAGGCAGGAGCCCGCAATTCCAGTTGCAAATCGGGGCGATCTATTGCTATTGTCTCAGATCCGGCTTTGCGCTCAGCAGGCCGTATATGTCCAACTCACGGGAGGCGGGCACATAGACGCGGCCATCCGCCACCGTCGGAATGGTGAAGTGCAGCGACGCGCCGGCCTGATCGCGCCCGCTGTTTTGGGCGCTGTTGTATAACTCGAGGGCGACGTTCCGGGCATCGTAGGCGTGCAGCACCGCGGGAACATTACTCGCGTGCCCTCGGCTGGTTTCGATCAGCCAGACGATTCCGTCTTTCGAGCCATTCGCCGAAATAGCGGGTACGGCTCCAGGGTTCGTAAAGTGCATCTCACCCTGGGAGGCCAGTGCCAGACGGTTGTCTTCGATCACGAAATCCCAGAGCACATCGTTTTGCGCACAGACATAGATGTGCCCTTCCCAATAGGACGGCGATCCGAATACGCCCCCCTCCAGCCGCACAGTCTGCACGGCATGCCGGTTGCTACCCATCCTGAATCTGCCCATATGCTCGCGATTGAGGACAAACAACTCGCGGCCTTTTCCGGCGGTGATCGCGAGGCGCATGCTCGAACCCGGTTGCGGCGGAACCAGCAGCGGTCCTCCCGAACCGAGATCTCCGTCGGTACGGTTACGCTCCTCCTGGTCGAACGGCGTGAAATAATCCTTCACCGCCAAGCCCGCGCTCGTGAAACCTAGTTTGAGGACGCTGTCGCCGAAGTCGCGCCCCCCTGACGCCGCATTGAACACTCCGTTGCCGGTTACCGCATATACATTTCCCTCTTCGTCCGCGGCTGGACCTGTATCGCTTTGCCAGATGCCGCTCAGCGCCGCCTCCGGAGCGGTGTTCAGCGCGCCCTTCTGGCGCAGGGTGTGCGA
>DASXLG010000111.1 GCA_036496425.1 Terriglobia bacterium
GAGTTCACATCGACGCCTGGGTTTGGCACCTCGATGTCGGCTCATCGCATCCTGGGGCTGTAGAAGGTCCCAAGGGTTAGGCTGTTCGCCTATTAAAGCGGTACGTGAGCTGGGTTCAGAACGTCGCGAGACAGTTCGGTCCCTATCTAGTGTGGGCGCAGGAGATTTGAGTGGGTCTGACCTTAGTACGAGAGGACTGGGTTGGACGGACCTCTAGTGTACCAGTCGTCATGCCAATGGCGTGGCTGGGTAGCTATGTCCGGTTGAGATAAACGCTGAATGCATCTAAGCGTGAAGCTCGCCACGAGATTAGATCTCCCGGTCGCAAGACCCTGAAGACCCGTGGAAGACTACCACGTTGATAGGCTGGATGTGTAAGGAGGGTAACTTCTTTAGCTTACCAGTACTAATCGGTCGTGAGGCTTGATCATAACGAAATAATTCGTAACGATTTATCATTACAAATTTGTGCGCTCGTCCGTTTGCCCATCAATATTGAGTTGTCAAAGATCCAATCTCCAATAGATTTATACGAGTTTCCGGTGACCGTACCGAGAGGGTCACACCCGTTCCCATCCCGAACACGGAAGTTAAGCCTCTCAGGGCCGATGGTACTGCAAGGGCGACCTTGTGGGAGACTAGGTCGTCGCCGGGATTAAATAAGCCCCGATAAGCCGCAAGGCTTGCCGGGGCTTTTTGCTTTCGGGCCCGATGGCCTTGCGGACCAGATCCGGCCCTGCGCCGGACAATCCTTCCCTTTCTATGACAAAATGCAATTCGCAGGAGATCCGATGGCAACACCACAACGTTTTCTGTTTGATGGGAAAAGCGAACCGGACGGCTTGATTCTGGCGCCGCAACCGCAGCGGCCGCTGACCAAGGCGCAACGCACTTTTAACCGGCTGGTCGCCCAGGTCGAAGCACTCCGGTCACGCATCGTACAGGAAACCGGGAGGCTCGACGCGGCCCTCACGTATTACGCCGAACACATCCATCCCCGATTGCGTCGTCAAACAGAGCTGAAAAAGGACCTCGTCAGGCTGCTCGCGCCGTTTCTCGCCAAGAAACATCTGAGAAACAAAAATGATCGGAACGCCTTGAGGGCGGTCATCGCTCAGCAGTTGCTTGAAATCATCCGCGAGGACGGCTCTCTTCAGGGCGACGATCTGCGCGCGATCTTCAAGCAGGTCCATGAAATGGACTTCGAACGAGCACGTCAGCAGGAGATCGACCAGGTGCGGTCGGAAATGGAAATGATGATCGACGAACTTGGTCTTGACGTGGATTTTTCGGACTTCGATTCGGCGATGAGCGATAGCGAGGTATCGGCCAAGATGGCAGCGAAGATGGCGGAGTTCTCCGCCGCAATGAAGGATCAGGCAGCGGAAGCCCGTTCGTTTGAGAAGCCACGCCGGAAGACGAAACGCCAGTTGGAGAAGGAAGAGCGCCTGCGGCAGGAGGAGGAAATCCGGCAGAAAAGTATCGCGACGATCTATCGCGAACTCGCGAAAATCCTGCATCCCGATCTTGAACAGGATCCGTCGCGCAGAGAAAGCAAGGTCGTCCTCATGCAGGATCTGACCATAGCTTACCGCAACAATGACCTCCACACGCTGCTGCGCCTCGAGTTGGAATGGATCCAGCGTGAAGAGGGAAACCTCGAACGTTTAACCGACAACAAGCTGGCCGTCTACAATCAGGTCCTCCGGGATCAGGTAAGAAATCTCGAGCACGAACTGGCTCTCCTGCCCGAAGCTCCACGGTACCGTGTCCTGTCTGTTCCAGACGGCCCGTTCGGGTTTCGAGTGCGGACCGACGGTCCCGCTGAGGCCCGTTCTTTGGACGACACGATCGAAAGTCTCGATGAGACCATTGGACAACTGCGATCCGCCAATCCTCTGGCAACCGTGCGCGAGATCGTCAAAACCTACCGGAATGCGCCTCAAATGCCGGCGTGGGACGACGTGGCCGACTTATTCGACGACGATATCCTTTTCTGATGTTCCCAGATTCTGAGGTTCCCAGACGCTGAAGGTTTCTCAGCCGCCAATTGCGCAATTGGCGGGCTGAGAAATTTTAGCTGGCCAGATTGAACTTGTGGAGTCGGCCGAAGAGGCTGAATTCGGCAACGTATATATTCCCCTGGGCATCGAACGTAATTCCATGCGGGGCATTGGCGATGCCTGGTTTCCATTTCGCCGGATCGGTCGTGTTCCTCCCGATCTCATCCGCGGTTGTGTTGCTGCTTAGCGTGGCGGCGATCGCGTTGTTTTTGTCCAGCAGCGTCACACGGCCTCGCAGTTCGGCAACCGCGACATAATCGCCGCGAACCGCCACTGCCGCGGGGGCGAGCAGGCCCGTCGCGACAACTCCGATAAAGTCACCGTTCAACGACAAGTGCACAAGCCGGTTGTTCGCACGATCGCAGGCGAGCAGTCGCGCCGGCGTATATCGCGTGTCGATTGTCAGCTGATGCATCGTTCTGAAGCTGTATGGCGCCATTTTGCCGCCGAACGATTGGATGTATTTTCCGTTCTTGTCGAACCGATGAATGTAATCGCTGGCGTATCCGTCGGTCGCGTAAATGTCGCCGTTCGGAGCCACTGCGACTGAGGTCAGCCGCATGACGGGCCGTCCGTCCGGAGCCTTGTTTTTGAATTGATCCGGGATCGCCGAGGGCGGAATGGTCATGACCATTTTCCCATCCAACGTCATCTTGATCACCGCCTCCTTGTCCAGGCCCGCCCGCTTCTGATCTTCCGCAGTCAGGCCGGCCGCGAGCCGCGAGGCATAAATGTATTCGCCGTCGGGTTCCTTGCGGATAACAAATCCGTGCAGGTCAAAAGGAGCGTTCGGAACGTTGCGCAGGTATTTGCCGTCCGCCGAGTACACCTGCAGTCCCGGATTTGGACCCAGTACTGCGAAGCGCTGCCGCACCGTGCCCTCGACGTTGATGTAGACCTCGTTGGCCGAACTGACGGCCACAGTTCCGTGCATGCTGCCGATTTCGGTGCGGCCTTCCTGCAATTTCAACCAGTTCGGATCCGCCTTGTAATCGACACCGTTGCCCGCTACCGTCGCCATCGACAGAAGAGCGAGAACCAGTTTCATCATAATTTCTGTCCTCTTTAGAGATGAATTTCGAGCAAACTATACCACTAACATGGCAGTCCGATGATTCCTAACTCTCGTTGTCGGGTGTTCCTGTACCAGATCGAATGAACTCCCACTGAAGGTCAGTTGCGCCAAAGTTCAGCAGCAGGCCAAACGGAAAGGTTGTCGCATGCAGATAGGAGTTCATCTGTGCGATGTGCAACGGGATGAGACTGTGGTTCGCCTTGAGCTCGATGATCACCGTACCGTCCACAACCAAGTCGAGACGGTGCTTGCCGACAAGGCGATCGCCGTACCAGATCTTGACTGTCTTCTCCCGCTCCACCTGAAAGCCATCGTCCACGAGTTCGGCGATAAGCGCTCGTGTATAAATGCTCTCGATGAAACCGGGCCCAAGAGTGGTGTGGACTGCGCGTGCAGCTTTTAAAATTCGGAATGCGAGCTGGTCGCCTGGGTCCATCGCGCATTTCAGCCTCGTTGTTCGCGTCTGCGGCCTGTAGCAGGGTCGTCGATGTAATCGCCGACGGCCAGGGTTTCGAGCAGCGTGGCCCACATATTATGAAATCGCAACTCGTCTTTCGTCCAGAAGTCGAAGACGATCGTCGCGAGCGTCCGCCCGCCGCGAGCCAGGCAAACCCGCGTTTCGGCCTGCTGAAAGCGCATCGGATCGATGAAGCGCATTTGCCGCCATGCCGCTTCCATGGGTTGACGGAACAGAGTAAAGATCGGTCCGCGCTCCAGTATCCGCCGCTCACTGCCGTCGTCTGCGGTGACTTCGCTGAGCAATTCGCGAATGGGAAATCCCGCGATTGTGGGCAGGATGGTCCGGCATGAAACCAGAAGGCTGCATTCTGTCTCCGGAGGCTCGCGGTCGATAATCCGGATGTATTTTGAATCGAGACCGGGAATCCAGTCCTTTGGAAAATCGAGCCGCACTGCCCCATGATCCATAATCAGGATCCGATAGCCCGGTTGCGCTTTCCACGTGCTTTTTTGATCGGGATGAATGACAAAGGCTTTCACGCGGTACCCTTAAGCACGCGCCTCGCCACCTCTATGTGTTTATTTCAATGGGCTTGGGTGAGTCCCGGCGAGGAAAATCGACGGCCGAGCGATGAAGAAATCGCGGTTTTCGCGAACTCTGGTCCCGGAACGAATGCAGGCTGAAGCCCGCGGCCACATATCTAAGCCTCGATTTCCCGTAACAGCCGCTGTTCTATCACACGAACGCGTTCGATCTGGCCTTTGGCCGGAAAACGTTCGTAAAAACCTTCATTCCGGAACTCATCCTTGAGGTTGGCCCAGGGCGTCAGGAGCTTTTCGAAGACCTTGGGTGCGGGGTTTTCTCTCCACTTTTCCATGAGGTCGTCGCGGAGAGTGAGATCGGCGAGCACTCGAATCAGCGCTTTCAGCGTCACGCTGCTCGTGAACTTATATTTATCGTTGGAGCCCCAGATGCGTTCCATGACGGTGCGGACCGACTTCAGGTAATCAGCGATCAGCTCGAACGCGCGCTCCGGTTTGCCCTTGAGGTCCTTCATGAAAAACTTGTCGTTCTGCAAGATCAGTTTCTTGATCTCGTTGAAGAGTTCCGCCTGAAGGATCCACTTTTCCTGCTTGCTGCGCCCGCCGAGCCGGTTGATCTTGTATTGCAGCGGAGAGGAATCTTCTTCATATAACTTCCGGACCACCTGCGCTGCGAGGCGGGTTTCGTCGTCCGATGCACTGATGCGGTCCAGCAGATCGATCAGATGCGAGCGATTGATCCGGGTCTGGGTGGAATTGATAAGGACGAACATTTCGGCGGCGAAGTCTCCGGTTTTTCCATCGAAGATCACGCAGGGGACCTCGATCTGGTCCAGGAGACTGGGGTTCTTCGCTCCGAAAAACTGCAGTCCTGCAAGCCGGTGCTGGCCATCGATAATCAGAAAACCCGACTTCGGATCCTCGAGATCACCGATGGACTCGTATTGGCCCAGCGGGCGGAATTTCAGAACGTCCTCGGCAAAGAGCAGGACACTGCCCGGAATCGCAGGCTGGGTCTCGGCGGACTCATAAAAATTGACGATTTCCCGGACCTTCTTGCGGCTCAGCAAGCGCTGAAACGCCTTCTCGCTGCGTTCCACTTTGCCGATGAATTTCGCGATCGGATCGTCCACGTCGGCGTCGGCCTCGATGGTTTCACCCTCGAAATAAAAGCGGCTGGTGAAGCGGACGCGGTTCAGAATGTCTTTTGCTTTGAAAGAGACAAAATAGAAGATGCCGTCCTTCTGACGGATACGGGTTGCAAGCATGCAGTTTTCCTAACACGATCATAACATCTACAATAGTTTTGTGGCACTTCGTTTGGACCGCCTGACCGACCGGCAGCTTCTCGACATGCGGTTGTGCGATCTTCCTTTACGGATTCGCGGCACCCAATTAGAACAACGTATTGAGAAGCTCTATCGTGAGCTGGAGACGCGGTCGCTCAAGTTCCGGCCGCACGTCTGGCTGTCGGAAGAGTGGTTTACGCCGGATGGTGTCGGAGGTTTCGCGATTCCGTTCTACCTGGCACATGCCCGGCTGATGAAACTGGAGCGCTCACAAATGCTGGAAGTCGAAGGCGCCGGCGAGGGCGAGTGTCTCAGAATCTTGCGCCATGAGGCGGGGCATGCGATCGACAATGCATACCGGCTTCATGCCCGGCGCACCTGGACGGATACATTCGGTTCCTACCGCGTGCCGTATCCGGAGTGGTACCAGCCGCAGCCGGGCAGCCGGGATTATGTGTTCAACCTCGACGCCTGGTACGCGCAGGCCCACCCGGCAGAGGATTTCGCTGAATCGTTCGCCGTCTGGCTCAAACGCGGCAAAGCCTGGCGGCGACAGTATCAAGGCTGGGGCGCGCAGCGGAAGCTGGAATACGTTGACCACATCATGGCCGGCCTCGCCGGCAGGAAGCCGAGCCGTGTCAATCATCGCGAAGTGGAGCCGCTATCCAAGCTGACCAAGACTCTGCGCGATCATTACCGGAAAAAACGCGCGTACTACACCATCCACTGGCCGGCTTCACATGAACGCAATCTATATCGCGTGTTTTCTCCCGAATCGAGAAGGCATTCCGCTCCGAGCGCCGCACAATTTCTGCGGCACCACCGCGACGAAATCAGCTATATCGTGGCGCGCGGCACCGGTGTGCACCACTACACCGTGAATCACATCGTCAAACACATGATTGTGCGCTGCCGTGAGCAGAACCTCCGTGTTTTGATCCCGGAGGCGGAAGCTCGACAATTGATCCTCGTGACACTGACCATGCAGGTCATGCAGGTGTTGCGAACCGGATATCACCGGATTCCATTGTGAGCTTCAGACCAAAAACAAAATTGCGGATACTCGTCCTGGTCTCGCAGGAGCTCATGCCTCCCGATGCCATTCCCGACGGCGTGGAGAAAGAGAAGCAGCTCTGGAGAACCGAATACGACATCATCTCGACCCTCAAATCCATGGGACACGATGTCTATCCTGTTGGACTGAGAAGCGATCTGGCGGTCATCGCGAACGCGCGTGAAGAACATAAACCTCAAATCGCTTTCAATCTCCTGGAGGATTTCGAAGGCCACGCCCTGTTCGATCAGCATGTCGTCAGCTACCTGGAACTTCTAAAACAGCCCTATACGGGGTGCAACCCGCGAGGCCTGACGCTGGCGCACGACAAGGCGCTGACTAAAAAAATCCTTTCGTACCATCGCGTCGCGGTGCCCGGATTCGCCGTTTTCCCAATGGGGCAAAAGGTTGCGCGCCCGCGCCGGCTCAAGTTCCCGTTGTTTGTAAAGTCGGTGATCGAAGAAGGTTCGGTGGGAATTGCCCAGGCTTCGGTCGTCACCGACGACACCAAGCTGGCCGAGCGAGTCGAATTCATTCACCGCCAGACGTCCAGTCATGCGATCGCTGAGCAATACATCGAAGGACGCGAAATTTACGTCAGCGTTATCGGCAACCGCAAGCTGCAGACCTACACGCCCTGGGAGCTGGTTATCAATAATCTGCCGGAGGGCGCGCTGAATATTGCGACGGGCAGGCTGAAGTGGAATGCGGATTACCAGAAAAAAGTCGGACTGGTTACTAAACCTGCGGAGCTTACACCGGACTTGCAGCAGAAACTGGAGCTGCTGTCGAAACGAATCTACCGGCATCTCTGCCTGAGCGGCTATGCGCGACTGGACTATCGGATGACGAACGACGGCGAGTTCTACCTGCTCGAGGCGAATCCAAACCCGCAGATTGCCTTGAATGAAGACTTCGCCGATTCCGCCGCCCACTCCGGGCTGAAATATCCGCACCTGCTTCAGAAGATCATCACGCTGGGCCTGAGCTATAACACCGCGTCGTACATGATGATTTGACAGGGCAGCAGGCTACTCCAGCCAGTTCTTCGGTTCGACTTTGATCGATTTGAATTCCAGCAGCCGGACAAGGCCTGGTTTGGCGCGGCGGACCTTTGTGACATGCTTACGCTTCGTGTAATGCACTTCGACTTTGGACGAATTTCTTGCCTGCGAGAAATAGGCTGCGAGTTGTGCGGCCTTGACCAGGACGGTTTCATCCAGATTTTTATCTTTGACGGGATTTCTTACCACGACATGCGAGCCGCTGTAATCCGCAACGTGGAACCAGAAGTCTTCCGGAGCAGCTATATCAAAGGTCAACTCGTCGTTCTCTCTCGCGCCTTTGCCGATGAGGACTTCCCGTCCATCGATCTCAATGCTCCGGAAGCGCCTGCCAGACGCCGTACCGGCTTCTTTTTGAGGGGCCGGAGGCGCGCCCCTGACGGGAATCTTGCTTGAAATCGCCATCCACGTGTCCCAGTCCTTGATCGCTTCGAGTCTCTTCGTCTGTTCCTCGATCGTGGCTCTCTTATTTCGGAGTTCTCCGAGTTGCCTCGCGACAATCGACTTGCCACGGCCTGCTTTCTGATATTGCTTGAAAAGCTTCTCGATGTTCTCGCGCAAGCTGATCGCGGAGTCCAAATCAACTTCAACGGTGGCGGGCTGTTCTCCGAAATAGTCGGTGACCTTCACGGATGGATAATGCTGCTCCATATCCTTTCCGCTGGATGTCAGCATCTGCGCTGTCTTTTGAAGACCCTCTGCCTGCTGATACTTTTGCTGTTCCCGCACCAGCCGCTTCTCGCGATCCGCAAACCGCTTCGACACCTGTCGCATATCCCGGAGGATCGGCAGCTTTGCCTGCTCGAGCAGTGTTCGAGTCTCGAACTCGTCGTAATAAAAACGGGTGGCCTCCAGAATATTCACGAAAAGGCGGGCGCTGTGGGTTCTTGAAAGCGATTCCAGTTCGATCGGACTCAGAATCGCCTTTTGCAGCCGCCGCAGATCGTTTTGTTCGAGGATGTGACCCAAAGGCAGTTCGGTATAGAGCCAGGCCGCATGTGAGGGCGCGCGGGCCTGCTCGAGCAAGGTTCGGATTTCATCAAGCCATCCCTTTCCGGATTTCTTCTGTCGCAGCGCAAGTTCGCGTGCGAATACCGGACCGATGCCTGCTACCCGCGAGATCAGCGATTCTGCCGTCAGGTCGTTCAATGGCGGCGGGTCATCTTCCAGAATGCGTTCAAGCTCCAGCTTTTCGCCCTGCGCCGGATAGGCGTAGGTGTCGTATTCTCCGATCCCATGTTGCGGCGTAAGATCCAGAAACGACGAAACCACACGGCGTTCGGCATCGAGCAGGATCAGGTTCGGCGCATTCGGCAGGAGTTCGACGATGAGCGACATCGTTTCCAGTTCCTTGCTCGGCACCGCCGTTTTGAAACTGAATTCGACGATACGTTCCGAGAGGCGTTTGCTGAAGCCGGTCACTTCGGCCGATGTCAGGTGCTTGCGCAGCACCATGAGGAAATCCGTTCCGGGCGACTCCTGCAGCGGCCGTTTTTCGGATGGGTACAGGACCGGCCGCTGCATGTCCGCGACAATCTTGATCGCCGGCAGCTTAACCGACCGCGTCTGCAGAATGAACCCGCTCGGGTGATGCTGAATCACCCGGCGGATGATGAGTTCGCTCATGGCCGGCCGAAGACTCTCGACTAGCGCGATGAGCGCAAAGTTCTCCATGCATCTATTCTAATGTAGTCGTGGGCTTCGGCCCGCGCTCGTTTCAGCCGGCGGCAATGCTCCAACTAACGCGGGCTGAACCCGCGGCTACATTTAGGGACGGGAAATCAGGTCCAGCTGAACCGTGTCTGCGTTGCCTTCGAGGACATGGATGAGTATGCCCCGGCTTTCGTAAGGCCGGATGAAGTCTGAATCCTGCCAGGCGTCCGCCGGAATATCGTCCCAGGCAAAGATCCTGTAATCCCCGGGCGCGAGACCGGTGAGATGAGCATGGCCTGTGGCATCCGTACCGAGCGCGTCGTACAGATCGGTACGGTTTCGCTTCGGCGGCTCCGGAACCAGAACGATCGTCGCGTCCGGAATCGGACTCTGTTTGTCGTCGAATACGATCGCATCGAGCGAGCCGGAGTTCGAACTGACGGCAATGTCAAGTTCGCCCGCACCCGCATCGATATGAAAGGGAGGATTCAATGCGTCGATGCCGCCGAAGCGCGCGGACTTCACATATGCGCGGGATCCGGCAGTCACTTTGAGTGCGTAATCGCCAGGCGTGATCCCGGCCATGGTGAACGTTCCATCGGCGGCGACCGTCGGAATGAGGATCAGCAACTCCTGAGTGAACGGCTCCCGGCGCAATTCCACACGAATGCGGCTCAGATCGATGCCGGAAGACGTTGCTGGGTCGTCTATCGTGATCCGCCCCGTGATCATGAACTGCGGTTGCAGCACAAGACTGATGTTATCGATGTCGTTGGCTGCAACGTCGATGGGAACAGCCGTTGCCAGCCGCTCACCATTGCCGTTGACACTGGCGACAACGTCATAAGAGCCTGGTGCCATGCGATTGAATTCGAATGCGCCTCCGGCGTCCGAAACCCCACGCTGTGTCGATCCGGTCGACACCGTTCCGCGGCGAGGCACCAGGGTGACCGATGCACCCGCGGCCGGCTGGTTGGTTAAGGCGCTTATTACCTGGCCCCGGACACGAAGGGGGCGCACATCCGTCAGGCGGATATCGATTCCGCTCATGGCCAGCCCCGAAGGCAGATCGATTGTTGAGGCGCTCGAAATGTCGGTCAGGCCAGGAAAATAAACCGGCAGGGCGTTCGCATTTTCCGAAGGAATGGCGCTCACGACGTATGGGCCGGGCGCGAGCGACACGAATCCATACTCGCCGCGGCTGTCCGTCATTGCATTGTTCGCCGAAATCAGAATGCGCCGGCCGTCCTGATACGTATACCTCAGAAGCTGGACCCGCGCGTTGGGGATCAGATCTCCATTGGCATTCGAGACGCGTCCGGAAATGGAGCCTTTCGCAATCAGATTGACGATAATGTCGTTTCTCTCCTGGCCTGAAGCAACATCGATTTCGCTTCCCGGGCCGGAGCCGATGCGCCGGCCGTACTGCCCCGGCATATAACCGTCGGCTGCAACCGCGATCCGATATTTTCCAGGCTGGATGTCGCGAACTGCGAAATGGCCACTATCGTCCGAGTCGATCCGGACGACTTGCGGCCCGAGGATCGTCACGTGCGCCTTTGGTATGGGAGTGCTCGTGCCGGCCACCACGACTGTGCCGCTGACCGAAGAGGTCGCGAGCTGTCCTTGAAACGTCAGAAAAAGAAACGCAGCCAGCAAACCTGCCATCACGTTTGCCTCCCACCCTGTCCAAGTATAGACACCGGAAACGGGCAGTTTGTTGCCGCGAATTTAAAGTTTCTTTACGTACGTGCCGGAGACTTTATCCGCCCAGGTGAGGTGTTCGGGATCGATCAGCATCCAGAGGAATCCAAGCAAAACGGGCAGAATTGAAATCAGATATCCGAACCCGCGCATGCACGCCTGCTCTGCGTCGAGCGGTTGTTCCTCGTTATTGACGACAATAAGGCCTTGATGCTTCATACCGGGGGTCTGGCTCCCGCTCAACATGAAGAGAAAAAAGTAGACCGCGACCAGCGCGAAGTAACTCAGGACGTATATGCCAAGCACCCGCTTATCCGGCGTGAAATTGTCCGGCATCTCGAAGATTGTTACCGCTATAAAGAGCATATAAACGGCGCCGACAAGCGCGAGATCGATAACGCCTGCGGCGATCCTCGGCAGGATGACGTCACGCTGATATTCCGGAAATGTAAAACCTGGCGAGTGCTCCGCCTCCTCGAAGTCAAATTCGGGCTGGCATTCTTCGATTGAAATGACTGTGCGCTTCGACTTCCGTTCCATGTTTGGCATACTCAGGCTGTGTTGCAGTTCGCCATTGCTATTCTCCTGGTCCTAGGGTCACAACAGGACCAGCTTAATATCGTGGCCGCGGATTCCCAGAGCCGGGACGGGAATATTTCGCACGCGAAAGGGCACGTTGTCGCCACCTACCGCGATATGAAAATCGAGGCCGACGACATGACCTATAACGACGATACCCAGATCGTCGAGGCGGACGGTCACGTTGTTTATACCCACGAACACGAGCACCTGACCGGGGACCACGTTTCAGTCCATGTCGACACCAAGGAAGGCGACTTCACCAACGTCAGCGGCGAATTAGGCCCGGGTTTCTATATCAAAGCCGCTACGGCGCATCGAACGGAGGACGGTATCTTCAGGCTGGAGAAGGCCTCGTTCAGCTCGTGCTGCGACGAGAAACGCCAGGGCTGGCGGATGGATGCCGCGAAGGCCGTGGTGAAGCCGCATGAAGCGATAACCTCCGACGGTTCCGTCTTCCGGCTGGAAAATGTGCCGATCCTCTACATGCCTTATATCAAGATAAGCTCGGATCGCGAGCGGCAGAGCGGATTCCTGATTCCGTCGACTTCTACTTCCACGACGAAAGGCCGCGCCATCCACGAAGGGTTTTATTGGGCGATCAATCGAAGCGCGGACCTCACAATTACCGGGCAATATTTCAGCCTGCGCGGCCCGGCTGCGGGCTTCGCGTTCCGCGCCGCCCCGGAAAAGAACTCGGCAATACGCGTGGAAACTTTTCTTGCGCACGACAAGCTTGGGCAGGGCGGGGAAAGCGCGCGGGTATTGGCGTTTGGGGAACTCGGCAATGGCTATCGCGGCGCCGCCGACATGAATGTGGTCAGTTCGTTCGTTTTCCGGCAGGTCTATGAAGATGGACTGAACCTGATCTCCTCGCCCGTCACGAACTCCGTGGCGTTTGTCAGCAAAAACACGCCGAATCTCAGTTCTAACCTTCTGTTTCTGCGTGACGGTGTGTTCTACACGCCCGACCCGACCGTCGTATTGCAGAAAGCTCCGAGCATAGAGTTCGGTGTTCCAGACCGTCGATTGGGGAGCGTACCGCTTTATTTCGATGCCGATTCAGGTTTTACCGGCATCGCCCGGCGCGATGCGAATATCAATACGGGATATGTCCCGCGCCTGGATCTTCACCCGTCGTTCGAATTGCCGGTTATCCGGTCGAATCTTTTCGACTGGAGCCATCGCCTGGGCTTTGAAGAAAGCGCTTATGGGCGATCGCTCGCGTCGCAAACGACTCTCGGGGGCGGATTCAATCGCTTTTCCGTCGATTACAATTCGCATCTCGTCGGCCCGCAACTGGAACGTGATTTCGGGAACTGGCGGCATGTTTTCGAACCGGCTGTGGATTACAACTACGTCAGCGGAGCCGATCGATTCCGGAACACGATCCCCGTTGATAACGTCGATCTCGTCACCCACACCAACGAAGTCCAATACGGCTTCACGAACCGCCTGTTCTCGAAACGCGAGATCTTTTCCTGGCAGATCGCGCAGAAGTACTTCCTGGATCCGACCTTCGGCGGCGCCGTGGTTCCCGGCCAGCGGAACGTATTCGCGCCGGTGCTCAATCTTTCCGGGTTCTCCTTCCTGGATGGTCCGAGACGGTTTTCGCCAATCGTATCGACAATGCGTCTCGCGACCACGCCAAACACCTCGGAGGACGTCGAGGTGGATTACGATACCCAGTATCACATCGTCCGCGACGTCGGCGTTATCGGCAACGCCAATCGGGGACTGATTACCGGCGGCATCTCATATTTCTATACCCACTCCAGCTCGATCGAGGTTCCGAACGACGAAATCCGCTCCAGTCTGAGCTACGGAAACCGCTTGAAACCCGGATTCAGCGGGGCTGTCAGTTTTTCCTATGACGTTCTCCATTCACTTTTCCAGGGATCGACCGCCGAGGTTGGCTATAATACAAACTGTTTCGGCCTCAATTTCGAAGTCAGCCAATACAATATCGGCTCCCGCGTCGAGAGCCGTTTCCTGTTTTCGTTCACGTTGAAGGACGTTGGATCCTTCGGGACGATGAGGCCTGGGGAGAGACTCTTCTGAACTGATGGCATTCCCGGTACATCGCATGCGCCGGTTGCGGCGCACCCAGCGCCTCCGCAACCTTGTCCGGGAAACGAGACTGTCTCCCGAATCGATGATCTACCCGATTTTCGTGTGCCCCGGCGAAAACATCCGCACGGAAGTCAGTTCGATGCCCGGGCAATATAATCTCTCAGTCGACAATGCAGTAAAGATCGCCCGCGAGGCGGAGCAGGCCGGTATCGGCGGCATCATTTTATTTGGTCTCCCTGAAGAGAAGGATGATGTCGGCTCGGACTGTTATGACGAGAACGGCATCATCCAGACGGCGCTTCGCGCGATCCGCGAAAACGTCCGGAATCTGCTGCTGATCACGGACGTCTGCATGTGCGAATACACGTCCCATGGGCACTGCGGCGTCATCAAGCACAGCGATGTGCAGAATGATGCAACTTTGAAATTGCTGGCCGATTCATCCGTCAGCCATGTACGCGCCGGGGCGGACATGGTTGCGCCTTCGGACATGATGGACGGCCGCGTCGCGGCAATCCGCCAGGCTCTGGATGCGGAGGGATTCAGCAACACGCCGATCATGGCGTATTCGGCAAAGTACGCTTCCGGGTTCTACGGTCCGTTCCGTGAAGCGGCCGGAGCCACCCCAAAGTTCGGTGACCGCCGCAGCTACCAGATGGATCCCCCGAATGCCAGGGAGGCCCTTCGGGAAATTGCTCTCGATATCGATGAAGGCGCCGACATCGTGATGGTGAAACCCGCGCTCTCGTATCTCGATATCATCGCCCGCGCCAGGGAACAGTTCGACGTGCCGCTGGCCGCGTATCAAGTCAGCGGCGAGTACGCCATGATCGAAGCCGCCGCGCGAGCCGGATGGATCGACAGGGAGCGCATCATCATGGAAACAACGACGGCCGTCAAACGCGCCGGCGCCGACATTCTCATTACGTACTACGCCCTCGAACTTTCAAAGATGTTATGAGCCGGTCCGAAGAACTCTTCAGTCGAGCGCAAAAAGTAATACCGGGTGGAGTGAATTCGCCCGTCCGCGCCTTTCGGGCCGTGGGCGGCAAGCCGATTTTCATTCAACGTGGAAACGGCTCGCATATCTGGGATGTGGATGGCGGGGAATACATCGATTACATCGGATCGTGGGGGCCGCTGATATTCGGCCATCGGCCGCCCGAGGTTCTGAAAGCCCTGGGCGAGGTGCTCGAAGTGGGTACATCCTTCGGAGCGCCCACCGAACGGGAAGTTGAAATCGCCGAGTTGATCTGCAGCATCGTGCCGTCCGTCGACAAAGTACGCCTCGTGAATTCCGGCACCGAAGCAACGCTCAGCGCCATACGCGTAGCCCGTGGATATACGGGACGGGAACGCATCGTCAAATTCGACGGCTGCTACCACGGCCACGGCGACAGCCTTCTCGTCAAAGCAGGCTCCGGTGTCGCGACCCTCGGCCTGCCCGACAGCCCGGGAGTGCCGGCAGGTCTGGCCGAACTCACAACGGTGCTGCCGTTCAATGATCCGGCTGCTCTGACTCGCGAACTCACGGCCCGTAAAAACGAGATTGCCTGCGTCATTGTTGAACCTATAGTCGGCAATATGGGCTGCGTGCCTCCGCGCGGCGGCTATCTGAAGACCCTGCGCGATATCACACAACAGCTCGGCATTGTTCTGATTTTTGACGAGGTGATGACCGGCTTTCGCGTCGCTCTCGGCGGCGCCCAGGAAGTGTACGGCATCGCGCCGGACCTGACGACGATGGGGAAAGTGATCGGCGGTGGTCTTCCCGTGGGTGCTTATGGCGGCAGGGCGGACATTATGGACAAGGTCGCTCCCGCCGGGCCCATCTATCAGGCCGGAACGTTGTCCGGCAATCCGCTGGCTGTGGCGGCCGGCCTTGCAACATTGCGGCGGCTTAAGAAAGAAAATCCGTACCCCGGATTGGAGTTATTGGGTGCGCGGCTGGAAAAGGGGCTTCTGGACGCCGCTTCGAAGGCCGGTGTGTCTGTGCAGGTGAATCGCGCCGGTTCGATGTTCACGGTTTTTTTCACGGACAAGGAAGTGTTCGATTTCGGATCCGCCAGGACTTGCGATACGAACCGGTTTAATCGTTTCTTCCACTCGATGCTGGAACAGGGAGTCTATTGGCCTCCATCGCAGTTCGAAGCAGCGTTCATTTCCGCGGCCCACACTGAGCAGGACGTGGACCTCACTGTCGCGGCAGCGGCAAAGGCATTCGCAGCATGACGACTACTGCGCCTTTTGGCTGTTGGAAATCTCCGATTACGAGCAGGCTCCTAACCTCGTCCGGGATCGGATTCAGCGAGCTTCAGTTTTCAAACGGCAACCTGTATTGGCTCGAGAGCCGGCCCGACGAAGCGGGACGCGTCGTTATCGTGCGGTGTCCTGCGAGCGGATCGCCTTCAGACGGCTTGCCCCGCGAGTACAATGCGAGGACGCGCGCGCACGAATATGGCGGCGGCGCCTATTTCGTTCACGGCGATACGGTCTTTTTCTCGAACTTCAAGGATCAGCGGCTCTACCGGTTGGGTCCGGATACGGCGCCGCAAGCCATCACGCCGGAGCCGCCGCAGCCGGGCAGCCTGCGATACGCCGATGGACGCGTCACGCCGAACGGGAAAACCATCGTCTGCGTCAGGGAACGGCACGAGCCCGGACGCGAGGCTGTGAATGAGCTTGTCGCGCTGCCTGCCGACGGTTCGGCCGAACCTCACGTCATCGCATGCGACTATGACTTCTATTCTTTCCCGCGGATCAGTCCCGACGGCAAACAGCTCGCATGGACCTGCTGGCGCCATCCGCAGATGCCGTGGGACGGAACCGAACTCTGGACCGGCGATCTCAGTCCCGACGGCTGGATCTCCAACCCGCGTGCTGTTGCAGGCTCCGCGGCCGAATCGGTCTTTCAACCGGAATGGGCCGCCGACGGTTCGCTGTACTTCATTTCCGATCGGACCGGCTGGTGGAATTTATACGCCGATATTGCCGGTCAGGTCGTTCCGATTTTTGAGATCGACGCTGAAATCGGCGTGCCCCAATGGGTCTTTGGCTATTCCAGATATGCATTTCTTTCCGGCGGCCGTATCGCCTGCATCGTCGACAAAAACGGATTCGAATACATTGCCGTGCTCGACACGCGCTCTTCGACCAGAACGAAGCTCGAACTGCCGCATACCGCGTTCAGCAGCATCCGGTCCGACGGCGCGGACACCTTGTTTTTTTCGGCCGCTTCCGGAACCATGGCTGCCGAAGTCGCAGCCTTCCGATTGGGTGATAAGAACACGCGCGTCCTGAAACGCAGTCTCGAAATAAATATCGACCCGGCGCACCTGTCGGAGCCTGAGGCGATCGAGTTCCCAACCTCGAATGACCTGACGTCTTACGCCCTTTTCTACCGCCCCAAAAACAAGGATTTTGCCGGGCCGCAGGGCGAACGGCCGCCCCTTCTGGTCATCGGTCACGGTGGTCCGACGAGCGCAACGAGTCCGGCGCTTCGCCTCTCCGTTCAGTACTGGACGAACCGGGGCTTCGCAGTGGTGGATGTGAATTACGGCGGCAGCACCGGATACGGCCGCGCCTATCGCGAGCGACTGAAAGGGAACTGGGGCGTTGTCGACGTGGAAGATTGCATCAATGCCGCGCGATATCTGGAGAAACGCGGAGACGTCGATGGCAAACGCATGGCCATCCGCGGCGGCAGCGCCGGCGGATACACGACGTTGTGCGCGCTGGTTTTCCACGACGTGTTCGCCGCGGGCGCGAGCTATTTCGGTGTCGCCGATCTGGAAACGCTGGCGCGGGATACGCACAAGTTCGAATCCCGCTACGAAGACAGCATGGTCGGCCCCTATCCGGAGGCCGCAGAAC
>DASXLG010000112.1 GCA_036496425.1 Terriglobia bacterium
CGACCGTAATTTTCTTCGTGAGATCGCCATTTGCGACGGCTGTGGTGACTTCGGCGATGTTACGTACCTGGGTGGTCAGATTGTTCGCCATGAAGTTGACGTTGTCGGTGAGATCTTTCCAGGTTCCCGCGACTCCCTTGACCTGAGCCTGACCGCCGAGCTTTCCCTCGGTGCCGACTTCGCGGGCGACGCGGGTGACCTCCGACGCAAAGGAGGACAGCTGGTCGACCATGGTGTTGATGGTGTTCTTGAGCTCGAGGATTTCGCCTTTGACATCGACCGTGATTTTCTTCGAGAGATCACCATTCGCCACCGCAGTTGTGACCTCGGCGATGTTACGGACCTGGTTGGTGAGGTTCGAAGCCATGAAGTTGACGTTGTCGGTGAGATCTTTCCAGGTTCCCGCGACTCCCTTGACCTGGGCCTGACCGCCGAGCTTTCCCTCGGTGCCGACTTCGCGGGCGACGCGGGTGACCTCCGACGCAAAGGAGGACAGCTGGTCGACCATGGTGTTGATGGTGTTCTTGAGCTCGAGGATTTCGCCTTTAACGTCGACCGTGATTTTCTTCGAGAGATCGCCGTTCGCCACGGCCGTGGTGACTTCGGCAATGTTACGCACCTGAGCGGTGAGGTTCGACGCCATGAAATTGACGTTGTCGGTAAGGTCCTTCCATGTACCGCCAACACCTTTTACCAATGCCTGGCCGCCGAGCTTTCCTTCAGTACCGACTTCGCGGGCGACGCGGGTGACCTCCGACGCAAAGGAGGACAGCTGGTCGACCATGGTGTTGATGGTGTTCTTGAGCTCGAGGATTTCACCCTTCACGTCGACCGTAATCTTCTTCGAGAGGTCGCCGTTTGCGACGGCGGTGGTGACGGCCGCGATGTTACGGACCTGGCTGGTGAGGTTCGACGCCATGGAGTTCACGTTATCGGTAAGGTCTTTCCACGTTCCGGCGACGCCGCGGACAACGGCCTGGCCGCCAAGCTTTCCTTCGGTGCCGACTTCGCGGGCGACGCGGGTGACTTCCGAAGCAAATGTCGAAAGCTGGTCCACCATGGTGTTGATGGTGTTTTTGAGCTCGAGGATTTCGCCTTTGACGTCGACCGTGATCTTCTTGGAGAGGTCGCCGCGAGCCACGGCGGTGGTGACTTCGGCGATGTTACGGACCTGGTTGGTGAGATTGTTCGCCATGAAGTTCACGTTATCGGTAAGGTCTTTCCACGTTCCGGCGACGCCTTTCACCTGGGCCTGACCGCCGAGCTTTCCTTCGGTACCGACTTCGCGGGCCACGCGGGTGACTTCCGATGCAAACGTCGAGAGCTGGTCGACCATCGTGTTCACGATCTTGGCTGTTCTCAAGAACTCACCCGTCAACGGGCGGCCCTCGATCTCGAGAGCCATGGTCTGGGACAGATCGCCTTTTGCCACAGCTCCGATGACGCGGGCCACTTCGGTTGTCGGCTGGACGAGGTCGGCGATCAAGGTATTGATGGAATCAATGCACGCCGCCCATGATCCCGTTGCCAGGGAGAGTGAAGCCCGCTGTTTGATCCGGCCTTCCTTACCGACGACGTTCGCCACCCGGTCGAATTCCTTCGCCATGCGTTCGTTCATGTCGATAACTTCGTTCATTGCATCGTAAATCTTGCCCGTGAGCCCTGTCTGCTCCGCCGGCAGGCGAGTGGTGAAATCGCCCTTTCGGAAATCGGAAAGAACTTTCAGCAGCAGTCTGGCGTCGATCGTTTCGGCGGTCAGCTCGGTAACTTTTGCAGGCTTTGCCTTCATATTTATTGATTTCTCCGTGGAAAGAGACACTCCTGTCCCCTGGTGAACGGGCCGTTTTAATGCATCCTGTCTGCCAAAGGATCAGCCTGCTGAACTTGCTGAAAAGAAAAGAACATCTACTGGGGAATGAGCTATAAATATGAGGTTAGGTCCCGGAGGCGAGGCGTTTCTCCCGCTTGCCGGGCTGGAAAACGGGAATTTTCGTCCGAAAAGAGGCATTTCAGTACCACCTTGTTCTGGACAATAGTTGCCAAACGGTAAAAGCCTGCATTTGGAGGGAGCATGTTGAAGGAATTCAAAGAGTTTGCCGTCCGCGGCAATGTACTGGATCTGGCCGTTGGGCTGGTGATCGGAGCGGCGTTCGGAAAGATCGTCACTTCACTCGTGAACGACGTCTTGATGCCGCCGATCGGTCTGGTCATCCGCCATGTCGATTTCAAAGAGTTGTTTCTGAATCTGTCGGCAGGCAGTTACCCGACGGTCGAAGCGGCAAAGGCGGCGGGCGCCCCGACGCTCAACTACGGCGTCTTCCTGAATACCATTTTCGAATTCATCATTATTGCCTTTGCGATTTTTCTCGTCGTCCGGGCCGCGAACCGCATGCGAACGCAGCCGGAGCCAACGACGCAGGAGTGTGCGTTCTGCCGGATGAATATTCCGGTGAAAGCGACTCGTTGTCCGCACTGCACATCGGAATTGAACGTGGCGGCATCGCTCGCGAACTAAGACGGAATCAACTCCAATTCGAATCCGAAGAAAGTACCGTTAGTACCATCGGGAAATGTGACGCGATAGCGAAGGATTGTATCCGCTCCGGCACCGATACCGACAACTTCAGTGACCGTGCCCGTGTCGTGCGTCCGCTCGCTGACGGTTGGCCCAACAATGCGGACATTGTCGTTGATCTTGAAACGTGGCTTGCGCCCGGTTGGCTGTTTCATTTCCCCAAGAGCGAAGTGAAGCGTATGAGCCATCGAACGCTCGCGCAATAACGCATTTTTAATGGCTTCTTCATGGAAGTTCACTGCCACTGTGCAGAATTTTGCAATTGCATACGAAATTCCTGCGAAACCTAGCAAGCTCGCATGACTTGTTGGTGTACGCCACACGCCACAGTGATATAGAGAACTCAGGGGTGTTTGTCTGGTATGCCGCGGTTCAACGCCGGCGATCGTGTGCAACTCGTGGGTGATATCGCGCGTTTCTATAAATGCGCTGTCGGCCTCATCGTCGACAATGGCGGCACCGGCGTATCTGTGTTGAATCAGTACAAGGCACGCCTCGCGGATGGAACTACCGCAGTCTTCTTTGACTTTCAATTGCAGACACCGCCGGCGATCCATGCCCGCACCGTGTTTGATAGCGCAGTCTCGAAGAAGGAAGCCGGCACGCGCGGTGCGCTATCCGGACGTCATGTGCAACTGGTTTCGCGTGATGTTGAAATCCATCTTAAGGTTTCCGGCAGCTTACAGAAATCCATCATCGGACAAGTTGCAACCGGTACCGCGCTGGTTGGCTGTACGCTGGTCACGCTCACCCAGAACGGTAAGAGCATCTCTAAACCAGCAGACGCCGCCGGAGAATTCGTGTTTACGGAGATTTCGGACGGCGATGTCGCCGTCGAGGTGTTTGCGCGCGACCGTCGCATCATTGTGGCTTGCGTGATTTAAAGCCGGACTACGACACCTTCAACCATTTTCCACGTTCTTCTGTGCGCCGCATCAGCACGACCACAATCAGGACGAGCAGGACCTGGATCACGCCGAGCGACGCTGCAGTGCCATAGTTCGCATAGTAGAGTTCGTCGTTGATGGCGATCGACCACGGCCGGTACTGCGGGGTGTAGAGCAAAATGGTCGCGACGAACTCACCGATTCCGTTGACGAATGCGAGCAGCGCGCCGCCGGCAATTCCTCGATAAAGCTGCGGCAGGACAACAGCCCGGAATGCATACCACCAGGTAGCGCCGAGGCTGCGCGCGGCTTCCTCGATATTCTCATCGAGCTGGGAAAGCGATGCGGTTGTAGACCGGAAAACCAGTGGAGTAAAGCGTACAAAATATGCCAGTGGAACGATGGCGAATGTTCCAACCAGAACTCTTCCGAAGGCGAAGGCCGACGGGGTTGCGAAGGCTGTAATCAGGTTGATCGCCACAACCGTACCCGGGAGCGCCCATGGCAGCATCATCGCGATATCCAGGACTGTTTTCCCGCGAAACCGCATTCGCGTGATGACATAGGCGGCCACCAGGCCAACCAGAATCGCTCCCGCGACCGCCAGCGCGCTCATTTCCAGACTGTTTTTGATCGCATCGGCAAACTGCAGATTCCGGAACAGGCTGGCAAAATTTTGCGTCGTGTATTGCGACGGGAGAGCGGCCCTCCGCCAGGAGCCGTTTACTGAAAAGGCGAGCACGAAGATCATCGCGATCGGCAGGACGACGAAGATTGTGGACACGGAAGCGGCGGCAAAAATGACGCCCTTCCAGAGCGGACTCGTCACGCGTTTTTGTTTTTTCGCGCCTCCCTTCGACTGCGTGACATACGCAGTACGCTGCTCGTATTTGCGAAGCCCGACCAGAAAGACGATCGAAATGAGTCCCAGCATCACGGAGACCGCCGAAGCCAATCCCATTTGACCGTTCAGCTTGGAGATGACGATTTGCTGGGTCATCACCTTGTCCACATGAAAGAGCAGCGGCGCGGTATAGGACGACATCGAGGACATGAAGGTCAGCAGCGCGCCCGCGACCATGGCGGGCGTCAGCATCGGCAGCAGGACGCGAGTCCAGGTTTGAAACTGCGACGCTCCGAGGCTGTAGGCCGCTTCTTCCAGCGAATCGTCGGACTGTTCGAGTGCGGCGGCGGCCGTCAGATAAAAATAGGGATACATCGTCAGCGTGTGTACAAGCAGGACGCCGGTAACGCCGTCGACGGCAAAGGCTGTCTGGCGCGTATGAAAGAGACTCGCCAGCAGCTGTGGAAATGTTCCGCCGATTCCGTATAGCAGAACAAACGCCTCGACTCCCATCAGTGGCGGGAGCGCGATCGGTACAAGCACCAGCACCTGGCAGACTCTTCGAAACGGGAAATCCCACCGCCGGAGAAGCACTGCCAGGAAGACTCCGGTGATGCCGGAGGTGATCACGCTCAAGACGGAGATCACGATGCTCCAAAGCATCGATTCACCTTCCGTCCCGTTACGGAAGTCGAAGAATCGCGCGTATTGCGCGGCTCCGCCGCCGTTGCCGCTGATGCTTTCGAAGAAAGTCGAAACCATCGGACCGACGACATAACCCCAGAGAACCAACGCCAGCAGGACAAGCACCGCAGCCGATGCCCACTGGCTCTTCGGTTTGCTCATACGGAGGCAACCAGGTGAATCGCGGCTGGATTCACTCTCAGCGCAATGCGTTCTCCCGGGGCCGGGCGCGCAGCCGACGCCGGTATTTCGACTTCCAGTTCGCCGGCGTCCGTTGCGATGGTGAGCGATCGCATGGCGCCGGAGTACTCGACATCTTTCACGGTGCCGCAAAACAAACCGCTGTCATTCATCAACTGGAAGGACTCGGCACGAATGCAGACACTGACCTTGGCGCCCGCAGCCAGGTTGACATCGGGAGCCCTTTGCCGCGCATCGAGCGAGAGTTCGTGGCCGTTTCCGAATCGAAGCACTACAGTGTTGCCGGACACGCTGGCGACCGCCGCCTCGATAACATTGTTGCGTCCGATGAAATCGGCCACAAATCGCGTAGCCGGATGTTCATAGATTTCTTCGGGCGCTTCGATCTGGTGAATCTTCCCTTGATGCATCACGGCGATGCGGTCGCTCATGGCCATGGCTTCGCCTTGATCATGGGTCACGTATACCGTCGTCACTTTGGTGGAGTGGTGTAATTCCCTCAAGGCAGCACGAGTCTCTTCGCGCAGTTTGGCGTCGAGGTTCGACAGAGGCTCATCCAGCAGCAGCAATCTCGGACGAATGACAAGCGCCCGCGCCAGAGCCACCCGTTGCTGCTGCCCTCCGGAAAGTTGATCGACGCGGGCGTTGTCCATCCCGGCAAGCTGGACTTCTTTTAACGCTGCTGCGACGCGTTCGGCGATTTCATTTTGTGCGAGCTTTCGCACCTGCAGCCCGAATGCGACATTTTTGGCCACCGAGAGGTGAGGAAACAGCGCGTAGTTCTGGAACACAAATCCGATATCGCGCCGGTTCGGCGGATCGTTCGTCACGTCAGCGCCGTCGAATAGAATCCGGCCCGATGTCGGCTCTTCGAAGCCCGCGATCATTCGCAGTGTTGTGGATTTGCCGCAGCCTGACGGACCGAGCAGCGTGAAGAATTCGCCTTGCCGGATCTCCAGATCGATCGAGTCCACGACTTTTCCGGCCCGCAGGAAGGTTTTGGTCAGCGCCTCCAGGGTCAGCGCAGTCACCGTCCACCCTTACCCTTGATGTTTTGCGACCAGTAGTTCATCCAGTCGGTCTGCTTCTGGCTCAGCAGGTTCCAGTCAATCTTCATTTCCTTGATCTCAAGCTTCGCGAGCCATTCGGGCTTGTCCGCATCGGCCAATTGTATGGCGGGAATCTGATAGTAGTCTTTCGCGAGTTGCGCCTGGAGATGCGGTTCGAGAATGAAGTTTTCGAAATCCATAGCCGCCTGACTGCTGCCGGGATTGTTGACGACGCCGAGGCCGTCCAGAAGCACCGGAACTCCGGAAGACGGAATCACGAACGACCAGGGGCGGTTGTTTTTGAGCGGCTGGATGAAGGCATCCTGCAGGTTCCATAACGTCACGACGCCGACGCCTCGATCGAGCTTGAGATACATGTCGTCCGGTGTTGGCGTATAAACCGCCGTGTTCGCATCCAGTTTTTTCAGCCACTCGTAGCCGGCGTCGGCGGACCCGGTCCGCTCGTACTGGCGATAAATCATGGCGCTATAGATCGTGCGCATGGTGCCGGACGCCATGACGTCGCGGATGACAATCTTGTCTCTGTAGGCGGGAGTAATCAGGTCATCCCAATCTTTCGGCGCTTGTTCGGGTTTCAGCAGGTCGTGGTTATAGATGATGACTTCCGGTAGAAGCATCTCCGCATACCAGCGTCCCTGCGGATCTTTACGGCCGGCCTCGATCAGATTGGCGCTCGTGGGATTCGACGGAGCGAGTAGACCCTCACTCGCCGCCTGTTGGAGCCCCTGCAGCGTGCCGCCCCATAGAAAACCTGCCTGCGGGTTCGATTTTTCCGCGCGAAGCCGGTCCAGCGCGGCCTGAGCCCCTAACGTGATCGTATTGACGTGATCTTTGTATTGAGGAAACTTCTGCGTGAACAGTTCGATAACGTGAGCGACTTCGTCTTTATCGCGCCCCGTATAGATGGTCAATCCCGGCGCAGACTCCGTGTGTTTCGTGCATGCGCTGGTGACCAGCAGCAGGAGGATAAACAGCAAACCGCGTCGCATGGCTCGGATCGTAACACGTTTCTTACCAGGTTTTGCGGATGCGGATGTCGAAGGCGAAGCCGCCATTTTGATCGCGGACGCCGCTGAGTGAGACGCGCGGAGTGGCCTGGTATTCAAGCTTGATGACCTGCGTCTGCGTCGAAGTAGCATCGGTGGCGAACGTCACGAACATGTTTCCGGTGACGCGCTGCTGTACGGTCACTCGTGCGCCGGGGTTCTGCCCACTTGTCCCTCCCAGGACAGGATCGACCGAAAGCTGTGAAATGCCGGCAACCTTTTCGACGCGGTTTGTGACCTGGCCGCTGACGCTCGATGCGATCAGAGATTCGGCGCCAAGATTTCCCGGCGTGGGGTTCGCATTCTGCGCCTCCGAGGTTTTGCCGAAGACGAGCAAGTTAATGATGTCGGCGGGCGGGAGTGCCGGCTCAGATGTATAGGTCGTTCGCAGGCGGTCCATGGTCCCGCGCAAGAGCATGTGAACGTCATATTGCTGAATCGTAGTGTCGACGGCGAGATTGACCCGCGGTGAAATCTGATAGGGATCCACAAAGTCGAGCGTGCTGGGCTGCAGGATGTAACGGTTTGCCCGAAAAATGAGATCGCCTCCCGTGAGGTTCACGCGTCCCAACACCGTCGGCTGTGCCGCAGTTCCACTCACCCGCAGGTTCGCGGCCCCCTGAACGCTCAACTTGCTGTTTGTGAGATTCAAATCATTCGTCGACACCACACCGATGTCGAGATGCAGGTTGTGAGCGAGGCCGCCTGGCGGCGCAGCGATGCCTTGAGCGCCGCCGAGAGCCCCGATGATGTTGTTGAGATCAAAGGCTGGTGTAAATGAGACGTCGGTCAGCCTCACTTGCCCTCGTAAGGTAGCGTAGTTCGGCGTTCCGACCAGCGACAGATTCGTATCGAGGCCTTCACGCACACCATCGGGATATAGCGTCCGGATGTTCTTTGCATTCAAGGCAACACTGAATTGAAGCGCAGGCCGGTACGCGAGGCCGCCGGTTGCGGTAAGTGTTCCGCCGCTGACATTTCCGGCGAATTGGCGGATGTCGAGCCTGTTGTTGGTCAGCACCAGAACACCGTTTCCGTTTTGCAAACCGAGCGGGAGGCTGTCTCCGGCTAACGATGCGTTTACGATTGTCACCTGTCCCTGAACGTCGGGGCTCGACCGCCGTCCGCCGCCGTCGATGTTGAACTGAACCTGACCCGAGCTGATTACCTCAGGATCGAGCATCTGGATAAGAGAGAGATCGATCTTTCCCAGCGCGACCACGGTGATCGGCGCAGTGCTGGTGACCGGGATCGTTCCCTCCAGTTGCAGGTCTGTTTTGGTTCCACGGATCGCGGTCCTTTGCAGGTTAAATACGCCGCGGCTGTAATCCATCCGGATCGGCTGCGCCGCCGCCAATTGGACCTGGTTTCGATACGACAGCGTTAGCGCTGGAATGGTGATATGCGCTTCGACCTGCGATTTGTCTTTCAGCGGGCCGTGAATCGTTGCATGCAGTTCGGTCTGGCCGCTCATATTGCCTGCCTGAGCCGGCATGTAAATGGCGAACAGCGGTTGCAGCGGAATGGAGGCCGTGTCGAGCGCGGCATCGGTCTCATACGAACCCGAAAGATTCACACGGCCGTGTCCGCGCACGAAAGTTTTCAGGGACGCCGACTCGGAGTCGAGACTGACGTCGGCGACATGATTCGTTACATCGGCCTGCAGGTTGATGCCGTTGATTCTTTCGTTCTCGATCTGAAGCTGTGGAATTTGAGCTGTGAATTGAACCCCGGGATTATCCAGCGTTCCGCTGCCCTTCGCGCTGAGATTCAATGTTCCCGTCAGGTTGATGTTGTGCGCGCGCAGCGTGCGGACCTGATCGAGGTGGAATCCGGCGGTCTGAAGCTGGCCGTCGTAGGCTTTGCGTTTCGGGAAATAGGTCAGGTTTGCCTGGGCACTGCCTGCGGGCATTCGCAGGCCCAACCGGGCATGGACTTCGTCTCCCGTTCCCTGGAAATCGATGCTTGCCGATTGAATCGGTTCATCGGACACGGCAGCCTGGGTCAGCGTAATGGTTCCTCCACCGGCCGGATTCAACTCTGAACCATGAAAAGATATGTTGGCGGCAAGTGTGCCGGTGACGGGAGTTTGCACTCCGGCAAGGTTCTTCAGATCCGCAATGTTCAGTTGTGTGGCATTTGCGTCGATCTGGAACGGGCTGGTGTCGCGAAACGTCCAATGATCCAGTCCGATGTTCAAATTGAACGTCATCCTGCCGCGATTCGATGCGGGAATGATCTCGCCGTTACGCAACGCAACATGCGATGGATCGGCATCGATGCCGGCTCGAACAGTTCGCCAGGCGGTGCCCTTGACCTTCAGAGAGGCAGCCGACAACTCCCCATTGATCTGAGGATTTATGGTTGAGCCGCGAACGCTTCCGTTAAAAGTTGCGCTGCCTTCAAGGCCGAGCGGTTGCGGCATCGCGCCAAAGACGTCCGCGGCGGTTTCGATCTCGCGTAAGTCGTTTGATTGAACCTGGACCTGCAGGCTTGCTGTTTTGCTGACTGTGCCATTCAGGCTGATTGTGGTCTCAGGCAGCCGGATGTAACTCCGGTCAAATGAGACTTCCTGTTTTGCAGCAGAGTAGGCCGCGTGGAGATTTCCGTCTTCGGTCAGGACGGGCGAATTCGCTTTTGCGATCGTCCCTTTGAATTCGGCGTCCGTGTGCGCAGTAAGCGTGTCCAGCGTCTTTGTGAAATTGGCATCGATCTTCGCATTCGCGGTCCCCGTCAGCTTGAAATCCTTTGAGGTCCGTGCATTGACCAGCGCCTGCAGACTCGCGAGCGCAATGTCATGCGTCGTTGCATGCAATTCCGCGACTTGGGCGCCAGTCACGTCGCGCATCTTCAACTCACCGCCGACGCTGCCGCCAAGAACCTTTGCATGCAAATCGCGAATCTCCACATCGCCGTTTTTCAGCGTGTATCGCGCGCTCAGGTCGCGAACCTGCGTGTTCACAGACGGCGTATGGACCTGAAGCAGGCTGCTCGTAACATTGCCGTCCAGTGCCACGCTTTGAACAACCGGCTTGTTCGGATCACTTTCGAATCGGCCGGCCCCGGCGACCTTGACGACGCCTGCGGGCAGCGTGGTGTCTCTTAAAATCTGCCGCAGTTCAGCAGTATCCAGTGTCGACTGGTATGTGGCGGTAATGTTTGGATGAACGTAGTCGTTCATCGTTGCGCTCAGACTGACCTCGGACGCGCCGCTCGTGATCTTGCTGCGCTTCAGCGTGAAGCTGTCCGGCGTCGCTTCGAATTCCGCTTCAAGGCTGTGAATTACCGGATTCAGGTTCTGGAAATGGATCTTGCCGTCTTTGTAGCTCAAGTCACCGGAATATTTGGGCCCGGTCTGGAAGCTCGATTGGAATTCCAGATCATGGAGGTCCGCGTCGAGGGCGCTTTGGCGATCGTTATAGTAGACCTCGCCCCGGCCAAGCACCACGTGACGGATGCCGAGGTCGAAAATGCCCGGGCTCGGTCCGTTGTTCTTTAATCTGGGGAAATTGGTATCGCCGTTCCCCGTCACAAGAATGCGGGCAACCGGGTGATCGATTGTGATTTCTTTCAGGTACCACTTGCGCGATAGCAGGGAAACGATTTGAACAGCAACGCCGAGATGCTCGACCTGAAGGAATGGAGGCGCCTGGTACGGAGGCGCCCCGTCAACGGCGACGCCGTACATATCGACGGACGGGCTCAAGCCCGACAGATGAACGGAAAAATCACTCATGTGGAATGCGAGGCCAGTCGCTTCGCTCAGCTTTGTCTGGGCCACCCGCAGGATGAATTGCCTGAAGTTTCTGTTGTGCAGCAGTGCCGAGACAGCGATGAGGAGCACGAGAATCAGCATGCAGAGTCCGGCTGCGCTCCAGGCCACAATGCGTTTCCAATTGCGGCGCGGTGGATCGGGACGATCGTAATAGTTGGGAGGTAAAGGTACAGTGCTCAAAATGCTTGCCCCAATGTAATGAAAAATTGAGTGGCGCTGATGCCGGGAATGGGACTCACGTTACGTCCGACATCGAAGCGCACGGGACCGACAGGCGTTGCGTAGCGCAGGCCAAGGCCCACGGAGTTTGTGTATTGCTGCGTGAAATTTCCGGCCCCGACAGCGCTGAATGCATTTCCGCCGTCATAAAACGTTACGAGGCTGAGGTTTTTCATGATGCGCGCTGGAATGCGGAGTTCCGAATTCAGGAGAAACAGCTCTCTCCCTCCCGTCGGCACGGTGATGAGCGCGCACGTCGAAGGATCCGATGGATTGCCGCAGGCCGGGATCGTCTGCTGCGGTCCGGCGCCGTTCAGGGGGAAGCCGCGGAGAGTGCTGCCGCCGCCGGTAAAAAACAACTGGCTGAATGGCACATGACTGTTCCCAAAGGCCTCTTCCACTCCGATCCTCACGCTGGTCGCCCAGATGGTTTTGTGTATAGGCCTGTAAAACGCCGTCTGGGCGAGGACCTTCCCGAAGCTCGTATTGGATCCGAGGATGATGGGATTGAGATCGAATTCGACGCTGTTATACGTTCCCTTGTGTCCATCGAGCGGGTTGTCTCGCGTGTCCCGAAGCCAGACTGCCGCCAGGGTTGACAGTCGTGTGTGCAGGTCCTCGCTGGGCACCAGTTGCGGAATCAGAAGGTTCGTCAATCCTGTTTCGCTGAATGTATACCTCAGCTGAAGGTTTTCCGATCTGCCGGCATTCAATGGTCTTTGCAGCTGAAAGGCTGCCTGGCCGATGCGTGCATCGAAGATCGGATTCTCGTGATTCAATTCGCCGCTGGCCGTCAGGCTGGCTGTCCACTTTGTCCAGGCGAAGTTCGGATCCTGGTACAGGAAGCTGACACGTCGATCCAGCGGTCCGTAGAGCGCGCCGAAGGTTAGCGATTCGGCTCTTCCGCGAACATCGTTGAGTGTGTACTGCAGGTTGACGCGAGGGCCTTGAAAAGTTTGCTGGCTGGTCTGGAATGAGGATGGCAGTCCGACAATCGGCAATCCGGGCAGAGCCACTGTTCCTCCGGGAACGCTGCCGCCACGGTTCACGAATTCATACCCGAAGCCATAGAGCAGAGTGTTTCGCCGGGCTTCGTGCACCTTCACGATCACGTCTTCCTGCTCTTGAGAGGTCACCTGCGCGCGTGTATTGACTTCGGCCCAGTCGTACACACCCGTGTTATAAAGCCTGGTCTCCGACGAAAGAACATCGCGTTCCGTCAGCGGCGCGCCGGGTTTGATGTCTTTCAGATGAAGATCGACCAGAGCCTGCTTGCTGGCCTGAAGTCCAACTGTCACGATCTCGTTGGTTTTTACCTGAGGGCCTTCAGTGATTTCGTAGACCACATCGAACTTGTGAGGATCGCCGGGTGACGGCTGCGCTGTAACGTGGAATGTCGCGGTCAGGTAGCCGGCGTCGAGGTAATGCGACATGAGTTTGTTGCGGTCATCGTCGACCGACTTTTGCGAGTAAGGCTGCCCGGCCGCGAGGCGTAATCCGTCCGGCGCAGCCTGCTTCAGCGGCATCGAATAGGTTCCATCAACCCGGAAAGTTTCAACGGTATCCTGAGGGCCTTCAACCACCGCAAACGTCACGACGACGTCTTTGTCCCTGGTGTTGAATTGAGGCGTGACCTTTACCTCATTGAACCCTTTCGATTGATAAAAAGCCTGAAGGCTCTTGATGCTGCTTTCGTTATAGCTGCCGTGCGAGAGGAAGTGCGCTTCCTTTACCTCGACGTGTTTTTGCAGTTCGGCCTTGTTGAAATGCCCGTTCCCGGTAAAGGCCACACTGTCGATCTTTTTTCGTTCGCCCTTGTTTACCCGATAGAGCACCGTGATCCCGTTGGGTTCGACCTGGGTATCGGCATCGACCTGCACGTCGAAATACCCATCCTCCCGGAAATGGCGAAGCAGGTTCTGCCTGCCTTCCTGGACCAGTTCGGGCGTAAGGCCGTTCTGCTGGTAGATCGGCAGCAGCTTGTGTTTGGTCCACGACCAAAGATGCGCGCCCATCACCTGACCGTGTACGACCGGTCCGATCTCGACGTCGAACGAAACATCGGCGCGGTTGGTCTGCGCGTTGTAGTTTGCGCCGATCAGTCTCACATTGGCCGCGAGTCGGTTTTCACTTTCGAGCCGAGCTTCGAGATAGCGCGTCGCGTTCTGCAGCGTCTTCAATGAGTAGCCTTTGCCTTCGCGAATCGCAGAGCTTTTGAGCCGCGCGCGGATGGAACGGAGGTTACCTTTCAGGCGCTCGCTCTGGTCGGATGAAGGGCCGTTGATCACGATGTCTCCGAATTTGGCGTGCTTGTTCAGCGTGATCTTGAAATCGACATTGGCCAGGCCGCTGGCTTTATCGATCTTGAAATCCGGATGAACCGCGGCCTGGAAATATCCGTTGCGGCGGAGAAATGTGGTGATCGATTCCTGGCCCTTACGGATATCGAGATTCGAAAATGGTTCCTGCGGCGAATAACTGGCGACCTGGAGCAAGCGCGTATATGTGAATTGTTCGGCGCCGGGGAATTGATACGTCCCGAAGTAGACCGCCGGCTGCAGGATGAACATAACGCGGACGCCTTCCGCTTCCGGACGCAGATCGAGCTGAACGTCTTTGAATTTTCCGGTTTTCTTGAGCGCGGCGACGCTCTGGTCGACTTTCGCCGCGGAGAAAGTATCACCGCCCTGCTGCGCGATCAGCGGCGCAAAGTCGGCCTCGTTCAAATCCGGTTGTCCCGCGAGTTCCACCGAGGACACTTTTTCGCCTTCGTAAGATAGTACTTCGATTCTCTTGACCGGATTTTCGGCGGGTTGCTGCGGGGCCGCTGCGGCCGTCAACAAACTTGTGCTCAGCAGGAGGCCGAGGAGTGCTAGATTACAACGATGCAGCACGCGTGTCTGTTCTGCCGAATCCTTGGTCGCGATACACCGGCGGACTTTGTGCATGAGGATGACCTCGTCGTGGCATTTAAAGACCTCAGGCCGCAAGCGCCGGTGCATCTTTTGGTCGCCCCCAGAAAGCACATTCCGACGTTGAATGACTTACTGCCGGAAGATAATGCGCTTGTCGGTCACATGTTTCAGGTTGCCAAGATACTGGCGATGCAATCGAATATCCATCAGAAGGGGTATCGAACCGTGTTCAACGTAAATGCGGGCGCCGGCCAGTCCGTCTACCACATCCATCTGCACCTACTGGGCGGCCGCATGTTCAGCTGGCCTCCCGGATAAGACCTTTTATACAGACGTGGGCTTGCTTTGCGGTTCGAAGGATCTGCCGATCTGTTCCTGAACCTGTCTTCTAAACTCCAATGGGCTTGAGACCCGGTGGAACGGTTCCAGCGAACCGCCGGTTCCCCGGATCACAATATCCCCATAGCCCAGCATGCGCCCCACGAGATTTTGATCGACGCCGACGCTTTCGACTTTGTTCAGGAACATCTCCTCGGTTTTGCTTTGAACAAATCCGACCTTGAGAATCACCCGCTTGTTCGTCACCGAAAATTCGGCGGACTTCCAGGTCAGAATGGCCGGAATAATCGGAATCACGGACAGTATCAGTCCCGCCAGCCACGCCAGTGCGGCCGCTCCTGTCGAGATTTTTGTGCTCAGACCGGATACGTCAAGCAGCAGGATGACGGCAACGAGTATGACGGCGCTGACGAGGACCGGCTTGACAAAAAGCACCCAGTGCAACCGGCCCCGATAGGTAACGGTCTCACCCGCGATCAGATTGTTGTCGGCGTAACTCACTCTCTCAGTTTGTCTCAGGACGATGGCCCGCGCCAGCCAATTACGTTTGGCCGCAGATAACGGGGATGACGGCGGCCACGGCGATCAGAGGACGTTTCGCAAGGCCGATCCCGTTCATTGACCGCCGGCCGGCAGCGGTATTACACTTTGGACTGATCGGTATTATCGAGGCTGAGAGTGAAGACGATATCTTTAAAGCTTGATGATGAAATCGACGCCAAGCTAACTGCCGCGGCGAAACGGACGAGGAAGTCGAAGTCGCAGGTAACGCGGGAGGCGCTGGCGGCTTTTTTGGAGCGCCGGGGTCCGAAGGCTGGCATTTCTTGCCTGGACCTGGTGAAAGATCTTGTCGGCGCCGCCAAAGGTCCTGGAGATCTGGCTTCCAATAAGAAACATATGCGTGGCTACGGCCGATGAAGCGCAACGTAATCCTGGACACGGGGCCGCTGGTTGCGTTGATCGACCGGGCGGACCATCATCACGACTGGAGCGTGTCGGAATGGGACGATATTCAGCCTCCGATGCTGACTTGCGAAAGCGTAATCTCTGAAGCGTGTTTTCTGCTCGATCAAATTCAGGGCAGCGGGCCTGTTTTTGAGATGTTATCGCGAAACACGATTGAGGTGGCGTTCCGGCTTCAAGACCACCTCAAACTTCTCCGGACTTTGATTCGGAAATACGCGAATCTTCCGATGTCTGTCGCAGACGCATGTCTTGTGCGGATGGCTGAACAGATTCCGAACAGTTCCGTCTTTACATTGGATAGCGATTTCAAACTGTATCGAAAGCATGGCCGCCAGGTCATTCCACTCATTTGCCCAGGTCTCCGATAAGATTCCCGCCGCTTTTCAGAAAACCTGATCGGAACCAAAGTGGCACATTACGAGACCACGGCGCATCTGGGTTCCGCGGTATGGGGGAAAGAACGGACGGAAACGGCCCTGCTGTACCGCGTTGCCGTGGGTGGGCATCCTCAAAGCAATCTCCTCTGGGCCGACATGACTTGAAAATCTCGCCATGACGGCCGCCACGATCCTTCGCCGCTCATCAAGCAGTTGAACAGAAGTCGCGAAATTGGCGGACTTACCCTGCCGCGGAATCGCTGACAACGCGATTCCATACGCTCTGAGATCGTTTAGATTGAAAGACTTCACGACGGAGACCGCATTGCTGTATTCTGGCGGTGAGCTTATGTCCAAAATCAACAAGCGGCTTTTTTCTGTGGACGAGTATATGCGGATGGCGGAGGCCGGCATTTTATCGCCTGTCGAGCGAGTGGAGCTTATCCAAGGCGAGATCCTCGTGATGAGCCCCATCGGCCCAAGGCATCAAGCGGTCATTGACCGGGGGACGCAAACCTGGGTGCAGATTCTAGGCGGCAGAGCCATTGTCCGCGGTCAGGGACCAGCCGTACTCGACCGCTTCGCGGCGCCGCAGCCGGATCTCGCGCTGCTCCGGCCACGCGAGGATTTCTACCTCCACAAACATCCCGGCATCGACGATATTTTTCTTATCATTGAGGTCTCCGACTCCTCGCTGGAATACGACACGACGGTCAAGCAAGCTCTCTACGCAATCCTTAAAATTCAGGAATACTGGGTGGCCGATTTGCAAAACAACCGGTTGCTGGCTTACTCGGACCCACAAGGCGATGCCTATCGCACCATCCGCGAATATCATCGCGGTGATTCTCTGGCGCCGCTTCTTTTGCCCGATTGCCGCATCAGCGTTGACGTGTTTCTACCCTGACGCACTCTTTTTCGACTTTTCAGAAAACGAATCCGAACTGAAACACGGGTTCGGGTGTCGATATAAAAACAATGGGACTCGATGCACCGTATCAGTTGTTTCGCGATGTGCGAATCGGAGCACGCTTGCTTGCCAAGACGCCGCTGTTCACGTTGTTCGCGGTTCTGATACTGGCGATCGCGATCGGCGCGAACATTACGGTCTTCAGCTTTGTGACAGCGATTTTCTCAAGGCCATTGGCGATCCCGGAGCCCGATCGGTTTGTGCGGCTTTACACACCCGATGCCGTTGGAAACGAAACGTTGGTTTCGGACTACAGCCAATATCGTGATCAAGCCCAATCCCTGGCGAGCATCGGGGGATATAACACACACGCGAAGTCCGGCAAGCCTGTCTACCTGCAGGTCGTCGATCAGGTCAAAGCCGCGGCCGCGTCCGGCGCGCTGCAGCCGGGGGAGGCACTGCCGTTTATCCGGCCGCTTGCGGAAGAGCTGCGAGTGAACCGCAACACGATCGCGAAGGCGTACACGGAACTGGAAAGCATCGGCGTGATCGAGACGATGCCGGGCAAAGGCTGTTTCGTCAAGGAGAACGGGTCGCTTCTGCGCAAAGATGTTCGGCGCAAAATGCTGATCGAAGAGATCGACCAGACGATTGTCCAGGCGCACCATCTGTCGATCTCAGCTGAAGAATTTCTGAATCTGGTCCATCAACGGATGGAAGTGCTCCAGAACAAACGGCGCGCCAACGGCGATGCCGGCGAGGACCGATGAGTTATGGACTCTCAAACTCCTGCTATCGATATTGAAAATCTGACTTACACCTACGGCCAGGCCGAAGCGGTTCGGGATTTCAGCCTGAAGGTGCAGCGAGGCCGCTGTTATGGGCTCTTCGGCCGGAACGGCGCAGGTAAAACGACGACGATGAAATGCCTGCTCAATCTGCTGCGGCCACAGCGTGGACACGTGCACGTCTTCGGCCTCGATCCCGCGAAGCATGAAGTGGCCGTCAAGCGCCGGCTGGCATACGTGCCGGATCAGGTTGCGTTTTATCCCTGGATGACGGTGCGGGAAACGCTGAATTACCTCGCCTCGTTCCGCGAACACTGGAACCGGAAGATCGAGCAGGAACTGCTCGATCGTTTCCGCCTGGATGCCTCCAGGCGCACCAGTGCGCTGTCGAAAGGCCAGCGGACTCAGGTGGCTCTGATCGCGGCGGTTTCGCCCGAGCCGGAGCTCCTCGTGCTGGATGAGCCGACGTCAGGACTCGATCCGATCGTCCGCAGGGAATTCATCGAAACGGTAATCGGCGCCTATCAGGAGAGTGATCCGGCCAATCGGACCATCTTCGTCTCCACCCACCTCATCACTGAATTTGAAGGTCTGATCGACGAATTTACGATTATGGACGCCGGCCGTTCGGTGCTGACGCTCGCGGCCGATGATGCCCGGCGCCGCTATCAGAAGATTCGCGCTCGGTTTTCCGATTCCATACCGGAGATGGATCTGTCCGCCGCTTTGCACGTTCGCCGCCAGGGACGCGATCTGGAACTGATCGCAAACGGTGGCGGTCCGGAATTGCTCGAGCGCTTGAAATCGCATCAGCCTGAATCGATCACGACTGAAGCGCTAACGCTGGAAGAAGTGTTCGTCGCGACTGACCCTGCCTCGGTTTGACGTACACCACTTTACGCAGTCATGGCGCTGGATTCCACGTCGACTGGAGTCTTATAGTCGATCGAGGAATGCATGCGCTGTCGATTATAGAAGCCTTCAATCCAGTCGATGATATCGAGCC